>NZ_JALW01000038.1:0-90629 GCF_000710795.1 Enterobacter sp. T1-1
TGGGGAACCCTCAGCCCACAGGGAGAGGGTGGGATTAACGTTTATATTACGCCAGCGCCTTCGAAATCTTCTCGTACAGATCGCCAGAGAGATTTTCCAGCCCTTTAAGCTGCTCAAGCGCGGCACGCATCTTCGCCTGGCGCTGCGCATCGTAGCGTTTCAGGCGGATCAGCGGCTCAATCAGACGTGATGCCACCTGCGGGTTACGGCTGTTCAACTCGGTCAGCATTTCCACCATGAACTGATAACCGCTGCCGTCTTCCGCGTGGAACGCAGCCGGATTACTGCTGGCAAACGCGCCAATCAGGGAGCGGACGCGGTTCGGGTTGCTCATGGTAAAGGAGCGATGCTTCAGCAGGCTGCGCACGTTGCTGAGCGCATCGGCTGCCGGACTGGTCGCCTGCAGAATGAACCACTTGTCCATGACCAGGCCATCCTGGTGCCACTTGTCGTCATACTCCTGCATCAGCGCATCACGGCACGGTAACTCGGCTGCCACGCTTGCCGCCAGGGCGGCGAGCGCGTCGGTCATATTATCCGCTTCGTGATACTGCTTGCTCACCAGCGTGTTCGCCAGGTCTGTTTCACCAAAGGCCAGGTAGCGCAGACAGGTATTGCGCAGGGAACGTTTACCAATGTCGCCATGTTCCACGCGGTACGCATCCAGCTTGTTGGCGTTGTAGATCGCCAGGAACTCATCCGCCAGTTCGGCCGCCAGCGTGCGGGTCAGCGCTTCACGCACAGCCACGATGGCAATAGGATCGATGGTCTCGAACAGCTCAGCGATTTCGGTCGCGGACGGCAACGTCAGGATTTCAGCCGCGAGGGCCGGATCAATCTGTTCATCCAGCAGAACCGCACGGAACGCGTCAGCCACATGAACCGGCAGCGACAGCGGCTGGCCCTGCTGATGACGATTAACGTTCAGCTTGATGTATGTCGCGAGCAGGCTTTGCGCGGCATCCCAGCGGGAGAAATCGTTGCGCGCGTGACGCATCAGGAACGTCAGCTGCTGATCGCTCCACTTATACTCCAGCTTCACTGGAGCAGAGAATTCACACAGCAGCGCAGGCACCGGCTGGAAATAGACGTTATCGAAGATAAAGGTCTGCTCTGCCTGGGTCACGTTCAGCACGTGGTGTACCGGGTGGCCACCCTTCTGCAGCGGGATCACTTTGCCTTCGTTATCATACAGTTCAATGCTGAACGGGATGTGCAGCGGATATTTTTCTTCCTGCTCAGCCGTTGGCGGCGTGCGTTGGCTGATGGTCAGGGTGTACTGCTCGGTCTCCGGATTGTAATCGTCTTTAACGGTGACAATCGGCGTACCGGCCTGGCTGTACCAGCGGCGGAAGTGAGAGAGATCCACATTCGACGCATCTTCCATTGCCTGCACAAAATCATCGCAGGTGGCGGCGCTGCCGTCGTGACGCTCGAAATAGAGCTGCATCCCTTTCTGGAAGTTCTCCTCGCCCAGCAGGGTATGGATCATACGGATAATTTCCGCCCCTTTTTCATACACCGTCAGGGTGTAGAAGTTATTCATCTCGATGACTTTGTCCGGACGAATTGGGTGCGCCATCGGACTGGCATCTTCCGCGAACTGCAACCCACGCATGGTGCGCACGTTGTTGATGCGGTTAACCGCCCGCGAGCCCAGATCGGAGCTGAACTCCTGGTCACGGAATACGGTCAGGCCTTCTTTAAGGCTCAGCTGGAACCAGTCGCGGCAGGTGACACGGTTACCGGTCCAGTTATGGAAATATTCGTGGCCAATAACGCGCTCGATATCGAGGTAGTCTTTATCGGTGGCGGTATCGGTACGGGCCAGCACGTATTTGGAGTTAAAGATGTTGAGACCTTTGTTCTCCATCGCGCCCATGTTGAAGAAGTCGACGGCGACAATCATATAGATGTCGAGATCGTATTCCAGACCAAAACGCTCTTCGTCCCATTTCATGGAGTTGATGAGCGAGGTCATCGCCCATGGCGCGCGATCGAGGTTGCCACGGTCAACGAACAGTTCCAGCGCCACTTCGCGGCCAGAACGGGTTTTGAAGGTGTCACGTAAAACGTCGAAATCACCCGCCACCAGCGCAAACAGGTAGCATGGTTTCGGGAACGGATCCTGCCACTGTACCCAGTGACGGCCGTTTTCCAGCTCACCCTCACCCACGCGGTTACCGTTAGAGAGCAGGAAAGGATAAAGCGTTTTATCCGCGATGATTTTGGTGGTAAAGCGCGCCAGCACGTCCGGACGGTCAAGATACCAGGTGATGTGGCGGAAACCTTCCGCTTCACACTGGGTGCACAGCGCCACGCCAGACTGGTAGAGCCCTTCCAGCGCCGTATTGGCGGCAGGGCTGATTTCATTCACGATGCGCAGCGTAAAGCGTTCCGGCAGGTTATCGATCACCAGCTGGTTGTCTTCTTCTTTATAGTCAGTCCAGGCTGCATCATTAATATGCAGGGAGACCAGCGTCAGGTCTTCACCATCCAGACGCAGCGGCACTGCCGTCGCGCTCTGGCGGGTCACCTGGCTTACCGCCGTCACAACGGTTTTAGTGGCATCCAGGTCAAAAGTCAGATCGATATCGCTAATCAGGTAATCCGGCGCACGATAGTCGTGGCGGTATTTGGCTTGTGGCTGTTGTGTCATAGAAAACCTTATGCATCGTTTGTCGAATAACGATTCCAGTCTATTCCTGTTGTGTAGATCGCGCTATGCAGAATGTTCATCTTTTCAGGTACAAACACCCTTTTTGCTACATTTGTATAACACGGGGCACAAAATGCCCTCGACCATAAAGAGCGCTTATGTTGTGATCGGGGTTCAATAAATCACTAAACAAGGTATACTCCGGAGTTGTTTATTGTACTAAACGCTCCTGTGAGAGGATGCTACTGCGCACCTATGACTCGATTCGCTTCTCCTGTTCTGCATACGTTGCTGGATACCGACGCGTATAAACTGCACATGCAGCAAGCCGTTTTCCACCATTACTATGATGTTGATGTTGCGGCGGAATTCCGCTGCCGTGGCGACGACTTGCTCGGTATCTACGCAGATTCCATTCGTGAACAGGTCGATGCTATGCAGCATCTGACGTTGCAGGACGACGAATACCAGTGGCTTTCCGGCCTGCCTTTCTTTAAAGCGGACTATCTGAACTGGCTGCGCGACTTCCGTTATAAGCCAGAGCAGGTCACCGTCACGAATGATAACGGCAAGCTGGATATTCGCCTTGAAGGCCCATGGCGTGAAGTGATCATGTGGGAAGTTCCGCTGCTGGCTGTGATCAGCGAGCTGGCTCACCGCTACCGTTCGCCGGAAACCGGGGTGACTCAGGCACTGGCCGCGCTGGAAAACAAACTCGCGGGGTTTGCCACCCTGACGGATGGGCTTGATATGTCCCGCTTCCGTCTGATGGACTTTGGCACGCGTCGCCGTTTCTCCCGCGACGTTCAGCAGGCCATTGTTCAGCGTCTGCAGCAAGAGTCGTGGTTCGTGGGCACCAGTAATTACGATCTGGCACGTCGTCTGAACCTGACACCCATGGGTACCCAGGCACATGAATGGTTCCAGGCACATCAGCAGATCAGCCCTGATCTGGCCAACAGCCAACGCGCCGCACTGGCCGCGTGGCTTGACGAGTATCCGAATCAACTCGGCATCGCCCTGACCGACTGCATCACCATGGATGCGTTCCTGCGTGATTTCGGCCCTGAGTTCGCTGAGCGTTACCAGGGGTTACGTCATGACTCCGGGGATCCGGTTGAATGGGGTGAGAAGGCGATCGCGCATTACGAAAAACTCGGCATCGACCCGATGAGCAAGGTGCTGGTCTTCTCCGACAACCTCGATCTCGCGAAAGCGGTTGAACTCTATCGCCATTTCAGTACCCGAGTGAACCTGAGCTTCGGGATTGGCACCCGTTTAACCTGCGACATCCCTCAGGTAAAACCGCTGAATATCGTGATAAAACTGGTGGAATGTAACGGCAAGCCGGTAGCCAAGCTCTCCGATAGCCCGGGTAAAACCATCTGTCATGATAAAGCGTTTGTCCGCGCGTTACGCAAAGCTTTCGATCTCCCTCAGGTCAAAAAAGCCAGTTAAGCGCTTAAGGGAGCCAAATGGCTCCCTACTTCTTATTTATTTCTTAATTCTTCTCTTTTGACTGCGAAATTTACTTGTCTGATAGCGGATGGCAGGTAACATAGATATCCCCCCATATGGGTGGACAAGTGTTTATTTTTTCCGACTATTAACAGAGAGAATATTATGAGCGTTGTGCCTGTAGCCGACGTACTCCAGGGCCGTGTCGCCGAAGACCTAGAAGTCACCGTGCGCGGATGGGTGCGTACCCGCCGAGATTCTAAAGCTGGCATCTCCTTCCTTGCCGTCTATGACGGTTCCTGCTTTGATCCTGTACAGGCCGTCATTAATAATTCTCTGCCCAATTACAATGATGACGTTCTGCACCTGACAACCGGTTGTTCCGTAATTGTTACCGGCGTGGTTGTCGCATCACCGGGTCAGGGTCAGAGTTTCGAAATTCAGGCCACTGCCGTTGAAGTGACCGGCTGGGTTGAAGATCCTGATACCTACCCGATGGCCGCAAAACGTCACAGCATCGAATATCTGCGTGAAGTGGCTCACCTGCGTCCACGCACCAACCTTATTGGTGCAGTGGCCCGTGTCCGCCACACGCTGGCGCAGGCACTGCATCGCTTCTTCGATGAGCAGGGTTATTTCTGGGTATCTACCCCGCTGATCACCGCCTCCGATACCGAAGGCGCTGGCGAGATGTTCCGCGTTTCTACGCTGGATCTGGAAAACCTGCCGCGCACGCCGGAAGGTAAAGTGGACTTTGACAAAGACTTCTTTGGTAAAGAAGCCTTCCTGACGGTATCCGGCCAGCTCAACGGCGAAACCTACGCCTGTGCGCTGTCTAAAATCTATACCTTCGGCCCAACCTTCCGTGCGGAAAACTCCAACACCAGCCGTCACCTGGCAGAATTCTGGATGCTGGAGCCTGAAGTTGCTTTCGCAGATCTGAACGATGTCGCTGGCCTGGCGGAAGCCATGCTCAAGTACGTCTTCAAAGCGGTACTGGAAGAACGTGCTGATGACATGAAATTCTTCGCTGAGCGTGTCGATAACGAAGCGATTGCACGTCTGGAGCGCTTTGTTTCCTCCGACTTTGCCCAGGTGGATTACACCGATGCGGTTGCTATTCTCGAGAAATGTGGTGAGAAGTTTGAGAACCCTGTTTACTGGGGCGTGGATCTCTCTTCCGAGCATGAGCGTTACCTGGCTGAGAAGCACTTCAAAGCACCGGTTGTTGTGAAAAACTACCCGAAAGACATTAAGGCGTTCTATATGCGCCTTAACGAAGACGGTAAAACCGTTGCCGCAATGGACGTACTGGCGCCGGGCATTGGTGAAATTATCGGTGGTTCCCAGCGTGAAGAGCGTCTGGACGTGCTGGATGCACGCATGCAAGAGATGGGGCTCAATCCGGCGGATTACAGCTGGTATCGCGATCTGCGCCGTTACGGTACAGTGCCACACTCAGGCTTTGGTCTGGGCTTCGAACGTCTGATCGCCTACGTCACAGGTGTTCAGAACGTACGTGACGTTATTCCGTTCCCACGTACGCCGCGTAATGCCAGCTTCTAAGTAACCAAAATCATAATGGCCAGCATTTGCTGGCCATTATTTTATTCTGCTCTGTCAATTTTCGTCAGCGTAAAGTAAGCACCTTTCAACTTTGACCCCGTCACAACCACTAGTTGTTACGTTTTGTTTCCACGAAATATCTACGAACAAAAAATAAACCCTATTCTTATTGCGATTATTTAACCCTCAAGCAATAGCACAAATTTCAACCAAAATCACAGCCATCCAGAAGTCCTTTTGGGGTCATAAGAAAAAATGAGTCGTTGAAGGTGCGCATATACGAATTGCCTTTATCTAAATTAATTATAAGGAATTCATATATATAGGAATCTACTTGCCGTTTAATTCGCCAGGTCTTTCTGAAATTTGAGGTGGTTCACAAAGTTCCGAAAAATACACATTTAGTTACATATAATTTCTTTTTGTTACTCAATCTTGAAAACTGTAGCACTTTCAGGCTAGCGAAACGGTTCTATGAATGGAAAGATGCCTGACAGATACATAAAGACACCAAACTCTCATCAATAGTTCCGGAAATATTTATTGACGGAATTTATTGGCGGCAGTGGCGAGTGTCATAAAAAAACCAATGAGGGTAATAAATAATGATGAAGCGCAATATTCTGGCAGTGGTAATCCCTGCCCTGCTGGTAGCCGGTGCAGCTAACGCTGCAGAAATCTATAACAAAAACGGCAACAAACTGGATCTGTACGGGAAAGTGGTTGGTGAGCACGATTTCGTGACCTCCGGTGACAACACAGACAGCAGCGATGCGACCTATGCTCAGATCGGTTTCAAAGGCGAAACCCAAATCAATGACCAACTGACCGGTTACGGCCAGTGGGAATACCGTGCTCTGGCAAGCCAGCCAGAAAGCAGCCAGACTCAGCGTACCCGTCTGGCGTTCGCTGGCCTGAAAGCTGGTGATGCAGGTTCCATCGACTACGGCCGTAACTACGGTATCGTTTACGATGTAGAATCTTACACCGATATGGCGCCATCCTACTCAGGTATGACCTGGACTAACTACTCTGATAACTTCATGACCGGCCGTACCACTGGCGTTCTGACCTATCGTAACTCTGACTTCTTCGGTCTGGTTGATGGTCTGAGCCTGGGCCTGCAGTATCAGGGTAAAAACGATCGTACCGACGTTAGAACCGCTAATGGTGACGGTTTTGGTACCTCTGTTGGTTATGAATTCGGCGAAGGTTTCGGCCTGATCGGCGCATACAGCAACTCTGACCGTACTAACCTGCAGACCGCTGACGGTAAAGGCGAGAAAGCGGAAGCATGGGCTGTTGGTGCTAAGTACGACGCGAACAACATCTACCTGGCAACCACCTACGCTGAAACCCGCAACATGACCCGTGAAGAAGACGGTTCATTCGCAAACAAAACTCAGAACTTCGAAGTTATCGCTCAGTACCAGTTCGACTTCGGTCTGCGTCCATCCGTGTCCTACGTTCAGTCTAAAGGTAAAAACCTGGCTCAGCGCGGCACCTTCGCGGGCGGCGATGCTGACCTGCAGAAATTTGTTGAACTCGGTGCGACTTACTACTTCAACAAAAACTTCAACATCTATGTTGACTACCAGCTGAACCTGATCGACGACACCGACTATTCTCGTAGCGTGGGTATCGTGAACGGTAAAGACGACCAGGTTGCAATGGCTGTAACTTACCAGTTCTAATCAGTACACCACTTTGTTATATGCTTAATGAACAGGGCTTCGGCCCTGTTTTTTTATGCCTGACAGAAAATAATGGCGACTTTTGAAAAGCCGCACGCTTTTCGTCGCAAACGGTTGGCATTTTGTAAATCTACCGTTAACCTGATAGCGGATTTCACTTCTGTAATCACAATGGAACTTCGTCATGTTTGAGAACATTACCGCCGCTCCTGCCGACCCTATTCTGGGTCTGGCCGATCTGTTTCGTGCCGACGACCGCCCTGGCAAAATCAACCTGGGTATTGGTGTATATAAAGATGAAACCGGCAAAACCCCGGTACTGACCAGCGTAAAAAAAGCTGAGCAGTATCTGCTGGAAAATGAAACCACCAAGAACTACCTCGGTATTGATGGTATCCCTGAGTTTGGTCGTTGCACACAGGAGCTGCTGTTCGGTAAAGGTAGCACAATTGTGAGCGACAAACGCGCGCGCACAGCACAAACGCCTGGCGGTACCGGCGCACTGCGCGTGGCGGCGGATTTCCTTGCAAAAAATACCGCTGTTAAGCGCGTATGGGTAAGCAACCCAAGCTGGCCGAACCATAAGAGCGTCTTTAACTCTGCGGGTCTGGAAGTGCGCGAATATGCCTACTACGACGCCGCAAATCACGCTCTGGACTTCGACGGTCTGCTGGCGAGCCTGAGTGAAGCCCAGGCGGGCGACGTGGTACTGTTCCACGGCTGCTGCCACAACCCAACCGGCATTGATCCGACGCTTGAACAGTGGGAACAGCTGGCGAAACTGTCTGTCGAAAAAGGCTGGCTGCCGCTGTTTGACTTTGCTTACCAGGGCTTCGCCCGTGGTCTGGAAGAAGATGCTGAAGGTCTGCGCGCTTTCGCAGCCGTCCATCAGGAGCTGATCGTTGCTAGCTCCTACTCCAAGAACTTTGGCCTGTACAATGAGCGTGTTGGTGCCTGCACGCTGGTCGCAGCAAACGAAGAGACTGCCGATCGTGCGTTCAGCCAGATGAAATCAGTTATCCGCGCTAACTACTCTAACCCACCAGCACACGGTGCCTCTGTCGTTGCCACCATCCTGAGCAATGATGCGCTCCGCGCGATTTGGGAACAAGAGCTCAACGATATGCGTCAGCGTATTCAGCGCATGCGCCTGCTGTTTGTGAACACCCTGGCAGAGAAAGGTGCAGACCGTGATTTCAGCTTTATTACTAAGCAGAACGGTATGTTCTCTTTCAGTGGCCTGACCAAAGAACAGGTTCTGCGTCTGCGTGAAGAGTTTGGCGTGTACGCCGTGGCCTCTGGCCGCGTGAACGTTGCAGGTATGACCCCTGACAACATGGCGCCACTGTGCGAAGCGATTGTCGCCGTACTGTAATGTAATTAGCGCCCACAAAAAAGCCTGCACGATGCAGGCTTTTTTTATTATCCGGATTTACCAGACAGGCATTTCATCCTGAAGGAAGGGGTTATGCACCCGCTCGTAGCCCAGCGTCGACATCGGGCCGTGTCCAGGGATAAACGTCACGTCATCGCCCTGCGGCAATAACTTCTGTTTAATAGACTGGATCAGCTGTCCGTGGTCGCCACGCGGGAAATCGCTGCGCCCTACGCCACCTTTGAAAATCACATCTCCGGAAATCAGCAGACGGGACTGGTCATCAAAGAAGACAATATGGCCTGGCGTATGCCCAGGACAATGCAACACCTGTAAAGTCACATTCCCTACGTTCACACGCTCTCCTTCGTTTAACCAGCGATCGGGCGTCAATGGCTGACACTCATCGAGGCCAAACATGCGGCTTTGGGCTGGCAAACCCTGCAGCCAGAACTCATCTTCTTTTTCCGGACCGATCACCGGCACTCCATAGTGCTGTGCCAGCTCCGCCGCTGCGCCGACATGGTCAAGGTGACCATGCGTCAGTAAAATCTGCATCAGCGTCACACCGCTTTCTGCAACTTCCTGTTTGATCTTCTCAGCGTCACCGCCGGGATCGACAAGCGCGGCCAGTTTGGTTTGCTCACACCAGATCAATGAACAATTCTGGGAGAACGCCGTAACCGGAATAATACGATAGTTCATACTGCTCCTGTGTTTCGTTATTACCAGTGCCGAACTGGACCGGTATCAATATGCACAAAGTTACTACTTGGGTAATATCCTACACCACCTGCGCGCATAGATAACGCAGCTTTGCGAATATTGGCTAACGAAACGCCTTCAATATGGAAATCCATTGCCTGTCCCCTGGTGTGATAGCTTTTTTTCGCTACCCCACGGCTGCGGGCGCGCAATTCATTATTGGTATCAATGGAACGATAACCCGAAATGAGTTGCACCGGCTTGCTGGTACCCAGCAGGCCCTGAAGGCGGAACAACTGGTCAAATAATCCTGGGTCGATGGCTTTTACTTTATTCGCGCGGAAATCACGGAAAAAATGGTTAAGTCTTGCTAATTCATCCTGAATATAGCCTCTGCCATCGAAGAATTCCGCTTTTAGCGACTCACCAGTATGCAGATTGTTGAGCGTTAAAATACGCGGACGAGGTGTCGAGAGGGTGGCAAATGCTGGCGTCGGCAGGATGGCCGCTGCGCCGAGCGCAACGCCACCTAACGCCAGCAGTTTGCGGCGATTAGCGTCAAATTTGTCCATGATAATCAGGTCTACAGGTCAAAGAAATCGTAATATGCTTAGCGCACGAAGGGCACCTTAACTGGCAAAGCCGACGACGTCAAGGCACCCAACCCCAGCAAACACGCGGCTTCCAGCCATATCGCCACGTATTTGCCCTAACTTACGACAACCTATTTTCCCGAACTGCTTCATTTACCTGATTAATTGTTCAGCTTTTGGCAAAATTTGTGCGCCGGATCGCGCCGTGAGATCATAATTGTAAATATCTGTACGATACTGCGTACGTCCATCTTCGCCAACAAACGCCGTCAGATAGTAAAGATTGACCGGTATATTGTGTCGAATGTTAACGTAACGGGTGTCCCCCTGCTTGAGGGCATCGGAAATCCGCGTGTCGTTCCAGCCCGCATCCTGCAACAGCATATTCGCCAGTTCCGATGCCTTATTCACACGAACGCAGCCTGAGCTGAGCGCACGGGCATCTTTCTGGAACAGGTTATGGTTCGGCGTATCATGCAGATAGATAGCGTCCGAACTTGGCATGTTGAATTTATAGCGCCCCAGCGAGTTATGCGCACCCGGTGCCTGCTGGAAACGGAATGGCAGGTTTGACGGCGTAATCGTTGACCAGTCAACCATCCACGGATCGATCGTCTCTTTGCTGTTCCAGCCGCGGATCACCGTATAGTTATGACGCTCCAGATAGCCAGGATCGTTCCAGACCTTAGGCAGTATATCCTTGCGCGCCAGCGTCGGCGGCACGTTCCACGGCGGGTTTACCACTACGTTATTCAGGGCGCTGCTCATCATCGGCGTTTTACGGTCAGGACGTCCGACAATCACGCGCGACGCCAGCACCTCGCTACCGTTCTGATAATAAACCAGCGAATACGCTGGAATATTCACCATAATCCCGGTCGACAGTGTTCCCGGCAGCAGACGTAAACGCTGGATATTCAGCGCCAGCACCCCAGCACGCTGGGCAGGCGAGACGTTCAGCCAGTCGCGGGTGGACGGACCGATCACCCCGTCTGCGCCCAGCCCCTGCGCGGCCTGGAACTGCTTAACCGCCGCGACCAGTTCGCGATCGTAGGCGGCGGGTTTGTTGCTCTGTGCAACGGCCTGTTTCTCTTTTACCGGGGCCGACGGGCTGACGACCGCGCTTTGCGTATCGTCGCCGGGCAGCGCAATCTTAGGACCGCTTTCGAGAATGCCGGAGCGTTTCATAATTTCGCGGATCGCCGGGACATCGCTGCTCCACTGTCCCGGACGAAGCGTGGTTGTGCCACGCACCTGAGGCCACGGGCGGGAATCCGCAACCAGCTCAAGCAGCGACTGATGCATGGTGGCATACTGCGGATGGGCCGGTGCCAGGCTTGCGATAAAGCGCGGCAGGTCACCGTTATCCAGCGCCAGTTGCCATTGGTTAATGACCGACAGCGCCGGCGTCGCCAGCTTGTACGGTTTTTGACTGTATAACCAGCGGTTGCCATTGACCGGGATGCCCGCCACGAACTGGAGGTAGCCCATCATGGCATCAGACAGCACCACATCACGCGCCTGACCGGTAACGGCTGGATCGGTAAGGAGCTCAACCCAGGTGGTAAATTGCGGCTGAAAACCTGCAATGGCGACTTCCGCCAGCTGCTGCTGAAAAGCGCGCACGGCGTCCCGGTTTTCCCACATCGGCTTCATATCACGCGCGGCATAAAGCAGCGTAAGCTGGTTAATGTAAGCAGGCGTGTATCCTGCAGGAAGCCCGGTAAGAAGCTGCTGGCGGAGCGCGCCGGTGTCGATACCTTCGGGTAGCGGTCTGATACCCGCTAAAATGGCCGTCGCCGGAGATTGATCCAGCGGTTGTGACAGCGACGTCGGCTGCGCACCCATCGTCGCGGAACTGTCTGACGGTACAACTTCAGGCTCATCGGCCTGAGCGCTTAACAGTGGAGCAAACATCACCGCCAGACACAAACTCAACGCTGACAGCTGATGACCACGATTTTTCTTTAGCAACATCCCTTGCCCCCTGTTTTCTCACGACATGCCCATCACACTGGGGCTTTTATTCATTATAGGAAGGCACAAACGCAGTTGCCTTACCTTATGTAAAGAAGTTTAAAGATAACGCAGCCGTAAGCATAAGTTAAGCGTAAAAAAAAGCGGCGCTAATGCGCCGCGCTTTGTAACAACACGCCTCAGGAGGCGTCTGCCGTGCCCGGTAAGGACTCCGGCGGCTGCGGAGCAAAGCCACGCAGGCCTACAACATGAACGTGCTCGCTGTTCTGGAACACTTTACGCACCAGTTTATAGGTTGTGCCTTTTTCCGGACTAATATTTTCCGGTGCCGCAATGATGAGCTGCATATCCAGACGTTCGCAGAGCTCAAACAGCGTGGCGATGGAGCGGGCATCCAGACGCGCTGCCTCATCAAGGAACAGCAGACGGCATGGGGAAATATCTTTGCCGCGCAGACGACGCGCTTCATCTTCCCAGCTCTGCACCACCATCACCAGAATCGACATCCCGGTACCGATAGCTTCACCGGTCGACAGTGCCCCGGATTCCGCACGCAGCCAGCCGTCTGAACCACGGTTAACCTCAACTTCCATCTCCAGGTAGTTACGGTAATCCAGCAGCTCTTCACCGATGGTTTGCGGCGTACGTTGCCCCATATCAATCTGCGGATTCAGACGCTGATACAGCTTCGCCAGCGCTTCAGAGAAGGTCAGACGGTTGCTGTTAAACAGATCCTGATGCTGTTCATGCTGCTCAGAGAGCACATCCAGCAGCGTAGAGTGCGCTTCACGGACGTTTACATTCAGACGTACGCTGTTCACCTGACCAAACGATACGCTCTGCAGACCCTGGTTCAGCTGGCGAATACGGTTCTGCTCGCGCTGAATGGTCTTGCGGATGATGTTCGCCACGCTACGGGAGCTGATAGCCAGCTTCTGTTCACGGGAGGTCAGCTCTTCCGTCAGGCGCCCCAGTTCAATTTCCATCTGTTCAATGGCTTCGACCGGATCGTCGGTACGGATGATGTCCTGACGAATACGCTCACGCAGATGCTGGTATACCGCCACGAAGAACTGAATTTTACGCTCAGGACGCTTCGGATCTTCAGACATACGCAGCACATCGCGCAGATGTTCGTTATCGGCCACCGCCAGACGCAGCGCACCCAACGCCTTATCCGACATAGATCGCAGTTCATCCGCAGAGAGGTACGCCAGTTCACGACGATGCAGACGGCGTTCAACATTATTATCTTTCACCATGCGCATCACCGCGCACCAGCCAGCCTTCGCAGATACCACCTGCTCGCGCATTTCGTGATAGTCGCGCTCAAGCTTGCGCAGGCGGCGGGTCAGGTTATCCATCTCCGCTTCACAGAAGGTCAGCGCTTTTTCCAGCTGATTACGACGCGCACGGTTATTGCTCAGCTGGGCATGCAGCTCATCACGACGAACACGCGCCCGCTCTTCTGCCCCGCTGTCGGCACGGACGCCGATATCCTGCAGCTCTTTTTGCAGATCGTTTAACAGCTCTTTCTTGGTATCAAAGGAGCTTTTTAGCGAGGCCAGAACCTGGTTGTACTGGTTCAACTGGGCCGCGTGGCTACGCATCGCTTCACGGGCACGCGTACGTTCCGCTTCAGCCTGCTCAAGGCGCTGGCGTAATTTCTCGTTCAGATCGCTGTTACCGCTCAGCATTTCCGCCGAGTCAGAGTAGCCGAAGTGAGCGCGACGCTGCACCACTTCCGTCAGGGCAAACGCCTGCTGGCGTGCTTCACGCTGCACCTGCTGGGACCAGGCATAATCTTCTTTTAGCTGCTCAAACTGCTCTGGATCGCTCTGAAGCACCGAAACGACCGGCTCCAGCTTCGCCAGCTGATTACCGTGTTGCTGAACGAAGCGTGCGGCTTCCTGCGCTTCATCCAGACGTTCCTGGATTTCATCCACACGGTCAGCCAGCGTATCGTCCGCCAGCAGATTCAGACGCGGCAGAATGCGGTTCAGGGCAGCAACGCCCTCTTTCGCCTGTTCAAACTGAACGCGGCTCTGCTGGTTGTCATTTTCATGGCTGGCAATCGCGCGCTCAAGCTCGCCACGGCGGGTGTTAAGCTTGCGAATTTCCGCTTCCGGGTCAGCCTCAAAGGCCACTCCCAGATGGCTACCGATAAAGCGGCTAAATGCCTGATGCAGGCGCTGGGTTTTCTGCACGTCAAACGACAACGTCGCAAAACGTTCAGACAGTGTTTCACGCTCAGCGTGCAGGCTCTCAATACGACTTTCACGCGCGGCGCGGCCAAACAGAGGAAGTTCCGGGAAGCGCGAGTAACGCCACTGACGGTCAGCGATTTTCACCACTACCGCTTTTTCCAGCTCGTCAACGCTGAACACGCTGTCATCGAACGACTGCGGATCCCCTTCGATCAGATAGAGATCTTCCGGGCAATCTTCCAGCCCTTCGAGCTGTTCGGCAATCAGAGACAGATCCGGCACCACAATAGCGTTACGCGACGGGCCATACAGCGCGGAGAAGTACGGCGCATCGTCCAGACCCACGTCATCATAAATTTCTGACAGCAGTACGCCGCCGAAACGCTCCGCCAGCGTATTCAGGCGGGCATCTTCCGCACCGCCCGGCTGGCTTAAGCGTTCAATCTCTTCGTCAACCTCGCGCTTGCGCGCGCCAACTTCATCACGCTCAACAATTGCCTCGCGCTCGCGTTCAAGCAGCTGTTGCAGATATTCGGTCACTTCCTGGCTGGATTCGAACGTTTCACCGCACTGTTCGCTGAGCTGGTTCAGGCTGCTTTGCGCCGCCAGCCAGACGGGTGCGCGTTGCAACAGCGTCTGCGAGCGGGACTGGAGCTGCTCCAGCTCCTGACGCAGCGTCATCCGCTGTTCGCTGGCGCTGGATACCGTATCGGAAAGAGCGGCGATACGGGCTTCAAGCTCCTGGTGCAGAGCCTCAAGATCGTCAATATCGTAATGTTTACCCTGACGCTTACAGAACTCGGCCAGCAGACGCTCGGCCTCCTGCTGCTCGCGCAGACGCTGTTCCAGCTCGTTCAGACGCATACGCAGCGGTTGCACTTGCTCGGCCAGATGACGCTGGTTGACGCCGTCGCGCAGCAACTCGCGGGCTACGTCCCACGCTTCGTTTCGCGCTAGCGGGCCGTTAATCGCCACCACCAGCTGATAAGCTTGTTCAAACTGGCTGTGCGCGGTCTGCGCGACGCTCATTTTCTGTTCCAGGGAGAGCAGTTTTTCTGTGGCTTCCTGCTCTTTCGCCTGGAAGGTGTCCAGCCATTCATCGGCGCTGTCCGGCGTCAGGTCAGGCAGATGGCATAGCTCTTTCGCACGCTGCAATGCCTGCAGGGCCTGGTTGTACTGAATCGCTCGCGTCTGCTGCACGTCCAGCGCCTGCTGGTAATCGGCGAGCTGGCTTTTCAGCTCATCCACTTCCAGTTCGGCGGCTTCGGCACGCGCTTCGTTCTCTTCCTGCATGTCGGCGGCTTCGGCCACCACTTCGTTTTGCTCTTCGAGACGAATTTGCAGTTCATCGAGATCGGCTTCGTAGCGCTCGATTTTTTCCTGCTGGCGCAGCGCGGTCTGAACCAGGTTCAGGTGATCGCTGGCGGCCTGATAATCGGCTTCCAGATCGCCCTCAGCCCCGTTGTGTTCGCCCAGTTCACGGGCCATTTCAACGTGCTTATACTGCTCGGCCACCAGCTGTTTACGCGAGGTGAACAGCTCGCGGCGGTACTCTAATGCCTGATCGAGATGCACGCGGCGCTCGTTGGCGTGACGCATATAATCCGCCGCCACATAGTTGGTGGCTTCACTGATCAGGTGTTTAAACAGATCGCGGTCAGACTGGGTAACGCGAATCGCTTCCAGCGTCATGCGGTTTTCACGCAGCGCGGCTTCCATGTCCTGGAAGGCCTTACGCACGCCGCTGTTTTCCGGCAACAGGTAGTCGCGCAGGGAGCGGGTAATGGCGCTGGAGATCCCGCCGTACAGGGAGGCTTCAATCAGACGGTAATATTTGCTGCGGTCGGATGCGGTACGCAGACGACGCGCCACCACGCCCAGATCGAACATCAGGGAGTGGTAATCGGTAATTGAGTTGAACTGCTTGAACTGCACGCCTTCGATAGCTTCGAGCTTGTCTTTCAGCTCCTGCAGCGTCAGTACGCGCGCCTGGCGCTCATTAAGCGTTTCCGTCAGCAGCGCCGTTGGCTGCATTGAGGTTGGCAGGCCCTGAATCGCGAACGGTTTGATATCCACTTTTCGATCGCGACCGGCGACCTGCTGCAGACGCACGCCCACCACCACACGCTGATGACGGGAGTTGATCACATCCAGCACCGAATAACAGACGCCAGCTTTGAGCTTACCGTGCAGGCCTTTATCGCGGGAACCGCTTGTCGCCCCCGCTTCGGTGGTGTTACGGAAGTGCAGCAGCGTCAAATCAGGGATCAGCGCCGTCACAAAGGCCGCCATGGTGGTGGATTTACCCGCACCGTTACCGCCGGAGAGCGTTGTCACCAGCTCATCGAGATCAAAGGTTCGGGCAAAAAAGCCGTTCCAGTTAATCAGCGTTAGTGAGCGAAATTTACCGCGTTCAATCATTACTCTTCCTCCCCGCTATCCGGCTGATTGTCTTCAGGCTCGTCATTGAGCTGCAAATGGTTTTCCACCGGCATCGCCTCACCGTCGCGGATCATGCGAAGCTGCGCTTCACGCGCGTCGTCGCCCGCACGCACGTCGGCACCGAAGCGGAAAACAGATTCCGTAATGCGGAATTTGCTGCTGTCGTGGCCCATAAACCAGACCATCCCCAGACGACGCAGACGGTTCAGAGAAGAGCGAA
Organism: Enterobacter sp. T1-1; assembly: GCF_000710795.1. Classification (NCBI taxonomy): domain Bacteria; kingdom Pseudomonadati; phylum Pseudomonadota; class Gammaproteobacteria; order Enterobacterales; family Enterobacteriaceae; genus Enterobacter; species Enterobacter sp. T1-1. Next base: position 16,897 of record NZ_JALW01000038.1, read on the forward strand.
CTTTTTCCTGCAATTTCTGACGATCGAGATCCGACCCCGTTGAACGGTTGTTCACAAGCTTTAGCAGCTTGCTTTCGTCTGCCAGCGTCAACAGCTCATCGTAAAGCTCCTGCTGGGTGAAGATCCCTTCATTTGCCAGACGTTCCGGGCTGAGGTAGAGGTAGCACAGAATTTTGCCGACCATCATATCCAGCTCGGAGAGCACGGAGCGCGGAATAAGCGTGGTGGAACGCGGACGCAGGTAGAAGAAACCTTCCGGCGCGCGGATAAGCTCAACATTATAGCGTGCGTAAAACTCTTCCAGATACTCCTGGAAGTCCATCAAAAAGGCGTGATTATCCAGCTCGTCGAGGCCAATATGACGACCGGCACGCAGCTGGCTGTCCAGCGCCGGAAATAACGGATTCGCCAGCGCCTGTGCCAGCTTTAATGGCATCACTTGTTCAATATTTGTCAATGACATGCGCCTGTACCTTGGCTCCGTAATCGTTAATCGGCTGCCACTTCGGCGGCAGTCCGGTGAAATCTGCTTGCGCGATACCCAGGCGAACCGCCTGGTCTACCACAATGCGGGCAACGTCGAAGTGGCGCGCGCGAGGATATTGCGCCAGATAGTCGCGCACCACGAGACCAAGATCCAGCGGTACCTGTCTGGTTTTGTAGACAGCGAGCTGTTCTTCGATCATGGCCGCAAGTTGCTCACGAATTTCGTTGAATTCTTCGTACTCCAGATCCGGTGGCAGCTCACCGGTTACCTCTTCATCACGCAGCGCCATCTCTTCGTCACGCATATCGAGCAGACGATCGGCATTGGCGTAGGTTAGCGCCCACGGTGCATCGAAGTAGGTTTGAACAGACTGACGCAGACGCTGAGCAAAGACGCGGTTTTTATCCATATCGATAGCGGTACGGATAAATTTATGTACATGACGATCGTAACCGATCCACAGGTCAATCGATTGCTGGCCCCAGCTAATGATGCGATCGAGCTTGCTCTGCAAATCAAAGACCAGACGGTCGATAAAATGCAGATCGTCATGTGCCATGGTCGCATCCTGAATGCGCAGCAGGTTGGCCTGGAGCTTATCGCCTGCGGCTTCCAGCGTATCCTGCAGTTCACGCAGCGTGCCGGAAGTTTCCGACAGCAGCAGTTCACAGCTGGAGATGGCCGCACGCCAGTCTTTATTCAGCAATTGCGCGATATCATCTTTCACCTGCTGCTGCTGTTCGTCCATCAGACGCTGGGTCAGATCGATACTGTCAAAAATCTCCGCTACCGAATATTTCAGCGGCGCGTAGACGTTACGGTGCCAGTGGAATTCATCACCGTTTTCATCCGCAGCATCGGCTGCACGCTTGAGTTCACCCGCCACAATGGAGAGCTGCATGGAAAGACGCAACGTGGAAAACTCACGCTGGCGGATGTAGTAATCGGTAATGCCGATGCCCAGTGGCGTCAGTCGATAAATGGCGTTACCTTCCGCCTGCTCGCTGGTAAAGCGGTTCAGCAGACGTTGACGCACCATATCGTTGATTGCGTTGTTGGCACGCACGCTAATGGTTTCGCTGGTTTGCTCAAACGCATCACTCACATGGCGGAACGCATCCACCAGTTCACCCTCGCTCATTTCGCCATCGAGCCGTTCGCCGTTCAGCGTGGCAACCGCCAGCAGGAAAGAGAGTCTGTCTACCGGCAGCGAGATGGAGAAATCATTTTTCCTGGCCCAGGCAACCAGTTCGGGGACTGTCTGGGAAAATTCACTCATAGGTTATCCTTGCATCTGCGGCTTGTGCGCTGTGACGTGAATATAGCGGCCAAGACTGATAAACGGTTCCTGACGGCAATACCGCGTTTCTAATTCTGTTAAGGTGTCAAAACAGTCACGCTGTTTGTGTTTTTCACGCAGATAATCATGAAACACCCTGACGCCCGTCTTCCCGGTTATCTGCCAGCCAATCTCTTCCAGCCAGCCGTAAACCTGCTGGGGATCGCGCGGATAATCCGGGGAAAGCGTGCGCTTTTTCTTTTTCGGCATTCCGACCTGAACATAGTCGAAGTTGCCCGCAACCATGTTGTGCATCAGGAAGCCGTTAGCATTGTAGAACATCAGCGACAGCGTACCGCCCGGGCGTAGCATCGACCACAGAGTTTGTAACACGCTTAACGGATCGGCTACCCATTCCAGCACCGCATGAAACAATATCAGATCAACCTGGGTTTCCAAATGCTGTGCGATGTCCTGAGCGGCGCATTGTACAAAATGCATGTTGTCGCTCACACCTTTCTCCTCTGCTGCACGCGTGGCACGCGCAACCATCTCAGCAGAAAGATCGCAAAGTGTGACGTGATGACCGCGCTCAGCCATTTTTATGGCCGTCTGCCCTTCACCGCCTCCGGCGTCAAGCACGCGCAACGTTTGACCGCCATACGTGGCCAGAATGGTGTCCAGATCCTGCCAGAGGATCGTCTGACGTAACTGCCCTTTTGTGGTGCCGTATATGTTGCGCGAAAACTTTTCCGCGATGTCATCAAAATTGCGATCCCGCATTGGGAGAGTTCCACTCGCTAACTGCAAAACCGCTATTTTGTCACACCCGCGCGGAGAATGAACCTCTCTGGTGTAATATCACGGGTATTCGCCTGCTATATGGTTAAAAAAGGAACCAAAAAGGATGCTTTTTACCCTGAAGAAATACATTGGAGGCATGATGCTTCCCCTTCCGCTACTGCTGCTCATCATCGCGCTGGGGCTGGGGCTGGTGTGGTTTAGTCGCTTTCAGAAAAGTGGCAAAACGCTGATCACCTTCGGCTGGCTGGTACTGCTGCTGCTGAGCCTGCAACCCGTCGCAGACAAACTGTTACGTCCCATCGAAAACACCTACCCGACCTGGCAGGGAAACCAGAAAGTGGAGTACATCGTGGTGCTGGGCGGCGGGTATACCTGGGATCCAAACTGGGCCCCCAGCTCTAACCTGATCAACAACAGCCTGCCGCGCCTGAACGAAGGTATTCGCCTGTGGCTGGCTAATCCGGGATCAAAAATGATCTTCACCGGCGCGCCAGCCAAAACCAACCCGGTCAGCACGGCTGAAGCCGGCGCCAGGGTGGCGGAATCCCTCGGCGTGCCGCGCTCCGCTATTATCACGCTGGACAGGCCGAAAGATACCGAAGAAGAAGCCGCCGCGGTGAAACAGGCTATTGGCGATGTTCCGTTCTTACTGGTGACATCTGCTTCGCATCTGCCAAGGGCAATGATTTTCTTCGAAAAACAAGGTCTGCACCCGCTTCCCGCGCCGGCGAACCAGATGGCCATTAACGCCCCGCTCAACCCATGGGAACGGGTGATCCCGTCCCCGATGTGGTTGATGCATAGCGATCGCGTCGGCTATGAGACGCTGGGACGCATCTGGCAGTGGCTGAAAGGCTCCTCAGGCGAGCCAGGGCAGGAGTGATTTTGTCGCAAGGTTAAAGTTGGCGCGGTTGAAACGTCCGGTATTCACCAGCTGCGCCACTTCATCCCACAATAAATAAAGCCAGCGCCGCCAGAGAAACGCCTCCGCAACGGGCGCGCGCTGCAGATAGTGCCACAGCAAGCTTTCAGCGGCCGCGCTGTCGCTGAGCCTGAACAGGTCATACTCGCGTGGAGCCCAGAGCATGACCCCTGGCCCCAGCATCGCCAGAAGCTGATCGCTACGAGAATCTTTAAGCATGCTACGCAGGGTAAAATTACCATGTATCAACACGCAGTTGTCGTTAAAGCCCTCAAACAGCGCCGGTAAACACTCCCGGGTGCGGAACAGGATACGTTTATCCTGCATGGTCAAGCCGGTGTTGTTGAACTGATTAAGCGTTCCCCACAGCACCTCCACCCGCTGGCGATACCACAGCGGCCAGAGATTTTCCTGAGTGCTGTCGACGGGTCCCACAAGGCCACGGCTATCCTGCCGGTGCCAGGCCAGCAGAGCCTCCACAATCTGGTCTTTCAGCTGTTCCCAGCGCTCCGGTGTACGCGCCGGGGCTTCAACGGATACTCCGCGTAAACGCTCAATCAGCAGAACATCCGGACCGGGGTGCTCTTCATGCGTCATCACTCCGTAAACCGTCGGCATACGCACGGTTCCTTGCCGCGCGAGCATTGAAATTTTCCAGGCGAGCTGCCTGGCCACACCCGGCGAGGTAAAGCTTCGGGCCATCAGCGGCATTGGGTTTCCCTGACTGTCGTACAACGACCAGAGCGCGGTATCTGCCTTTTCACTTACACATTCCACCCGGCTTAACTTCTCGCCAAGCAGGTGACTCAGTTCGGCACGCAGCTGTTCCATATGAGATTACCCCCATTAAGACTACTGCTTTTATAATGAGCGCGCAGGACGCAGATGTCACCCTGCGGAGATCAATTATGGAAAAGATAAGAGTAAATAAACGGAGGAGTGCATCCCTCCCAAAAGAGGGATGCCGCAAGGATTAACGCAATTCAGCGCGAACGCGCTCAAGATCTTCTGGGGTGTCTACGCCTGTACCAGGCACCACTTCGGCGACGGCAACGTGGATCTTTTCGCCGTACCAGAGCACACGAAGCTGTTCCAGCATTTCAATATGCTCCAGCGGACTCGGTGTCCAGGTTACATACCGGCGAATAAAGCCCGCGCGATAGCCGTAGATGCCAATATGGCGCAGGAAGGTATCGCCAATGGTCTCTTTGGACACCGCAAAGCGATCGCGATCCCACGGGATGGTGGCACGGGAGAAATAGAGCGCATAGCCCTCCGCATCCGTCACAACCTTCACCGCGTTCGGGTTGAACGCTTCTTCCGCGTGGTGGATAGGTACCGCGAGAGTTGCCATGCCAACCTGACGCTGCGCCAGGTTTTCCGCCACCTGACGAATAATCGCCGCCGGGATCATCGGTTCGTCGCCCTGCACGTTAACGATTACCGTATCGTCGCTGAATGCGCATTTCTCAACCACTTCAGCCAGTCGTTCAGTACCAGACTGGTGATCGGCGCGGGTCATGCACACTTCCCCGCCTGCGGCTTCAACCGCACGCGCAACATCAGGATGATCGGTGGCCACGATAATACGGTCAGCGCCGGACTCACGGGCGCGTTCAAGGACATGCACAATCATTGGCTTGCCGTTGATATCTACCAGCGGCTTACCCGGCAGGCGCGTTGAGGCGTAACGGGCAGGAATAATGACAACAAAGCTCATGGTTTGCTCTCTTCAGCCACCAGGGAGCGGGCTTCGTTTTCCAGCAGTACCGGAATACCGTCACGCAGCGGGAAAGCCAGGCTGTCCGGTTTGCAAATCAGCTCTTGTTTGTCCTGGCTATAGTAGAGTTTGCCGTTGCACACCGGGCAGGCAATAATTTCAAGTAAACGGTGATCCATAGTTCCTCCGTATGGGTAATCGCTAAAGCTTATCACATTCCCTTTTCAGGGCGTGCCTGTTTCCCAGCCACTTCGACAGGATGTAAAGAGCCCGTCAGGCACCCGGCCCAGCGTCACTTCGCAGGCCTTCTGCCAGCAGGCGAAATCATTGATGGCGGATGTTAACCCTTTTTCCAGGGTCACGGTTATCCTGACGCCCTCTTCCAGATACAGCGCAATGACCTCTAGCGTGCCGGTTTTACGGTGCATTTTGGCATCCATGCGCCCTACCAGTTGTCCCTTGTGCAGCAGGGGCAAAACAAAGTAACCGTACTGGCGCTTTGGCGCGGGAGTGTAGCACTCCAGCCGGTAGCTGAAATCAAACAGCTGCTCGGCCCGTTTTCTGTCCCAGACCACCGGATCAAAAGGTGACAGCACCGCGCTATGGGTTGCCTGAAGTTTACCTGCTTCAGCTTGTGGCAGCAGCGGGAGTAAATCCGCATGCAGCCACATTTCGCCCAACCTCTCTACAGAGACCGGGATAACCCGCTGTTCACGCTGCCAGTTATCCAGCAACGGTTTCAGCGCGGGCTGTCGGAGACGGTAATAATCGGCCAGCCATTGCGGACGGAAAATACCCAGACTGCGGGCGCTGTTTTCAAGCATGATGGCTTCGGCTGCCTCCTGTGTGAGCAGGTCGCGCTCGTCGTCCCAGTGAGGCATCACCCGCTGCGTCAGGTCGTACACCCGTTGAAAATTACGCCGCTCGACTACCATCACCTTGCCTGATGTAAACAACCCTTCGAGATGACGCTTGTGCGGCTTCCATTCCCACCAGCCGCTTGCCCCTTTTCGTGGATGTTCAAAATCCGCGGAACGTACTGGCCCCTTTTCCGCGATATGGGCAATGAGCTGCTCAATCTCAGCCGCATGCTCGTGCATCCACGCCTGCCGGTATTTCCAGCCCATTTTTTCCGGGGCGAGCATACGGTGGCGAACCAGGGCAAAATCGCTGCGGGGCAGGAAACAGGCTTCATGTGCCCAGTATTCCATCAGCTCTCCCTTGCTGAGCGCATCATCGAGCCACTGAGGCGGATAATTGCCCAGCCGGCTGAACAGCACCAGGTAGGGGCTACGAGCCACAATGTTGATGGTGTCGATTTGCAACAACGACATGCGTTGCACGGTAGTGAGGATATCGGCAGGCTGCGCGCGGCGACGGGGCTTTTTAAGAAGTCCTTGCGCGGCAAGGTGCAAGTTACGTGCGGCTGAAAGCGAGAGTTGCGGTAAAGACATGCGTTTTCCTGTCAGTCAAAGCGCCACCAGAACCGCGTAAGCTCTTAATGCACCAACGCAATCAGTTCCTGGAGCAAGTGTTCCGGCTGCTCGCCGCTGAGTTCAGCGTCAACCGGCAGATACCACCAGTTTTCTTTCGCAAAAGCGCGGCATTTCACCGCATCTTTTTCGGTCATGATTAATGTCTGACCGGATGTTGTCAACGCGTCTACCTGCTCCGCCACCAGCGCCTGGTGATCGGCCAGCGGAACACGTTTTTCAAGGCGGGCACCACACTGTTCCAGCGTTGCGAAGAAACGCGGAGGATGACCAATACCTGCCATCGCGACCAGCGCGGGTAGCCGGGAAACGGCCTGTCGTTCACCGGTCAACAGGTTAATTGCCATGCCTGGCTGGAGTTGCATCGGGATCTCCCCCGGCTGTGCCACACCGCCGTTAACAATCACCGCATCCACGAACTTCAGGCGCGAAGCGCGTTCACGCATGGGGCCTGCAGGCAGCCACCAGCCGTTGCCAAAACGGCGGACGCCATCAATGACCACAATCTCTTTATCACGCGCCAGCGCGTAATGCTGCAGACCGTCATCGGTAATAATTATTTGCACGTCGTGTTCGGCAAGCAACGCCTGAACAGCATCACTACGCACCGGAGAGACTGCGACAGGCGCGCCAGTACGCTGATAAATCAATACTGGCTCATCCCCCGCCTCGGCGGTCGTCGTGACCGGCGACAGGAGCAGTGGATAGTGCGCTGCTTTGCCGCCGTAACCTCGCGACACCACGCCGGGGCGGATGCCGCGCTTTTGCAGTTGCTCAACCAGCCAGATGACCACAGGAGTTTTACCGTTCCCCCCTGCCGTGAGGTTGCCCACCACGACAACCGGCACCGGCGCACGCCACGCCCGCTTTAGCCCCAGACGGTAAAGCAGACGAATAATGCCGCTCACCAGACCATACAGCCAGGAGAGCGGCAGAAGCAGCAGCCACAGCGGGGACTCACCGGACCAGATGCGGGCAATCATTCGCCGAACTGCATCTTATGGAGCTGAGCGTAAACACCACGCTGTGCCAGTAAATCGGTATGGCTACCGCGTTCTACAATGACCCCATCCTCCACAACGACGATTTCATCAGCCTGTTCAATCGTTGACAGGCGGTGCGCAATCACCAGTGATGTACGGTTCTTTTGCAGTTCATCCAGCGCAGACTGAATTGCACGTTCAGATTCTGTATCCAAAGCAGAGGTTGCTTCGTCGAGGATTAGAATAGGGCTGTTACGCAGCAATGCACGGGCGATGGCGATACGCTGGCGTTGACCACCGGAGAGCAGAACTCCATTCTCACCGATGATGGTATCCAGGCCGTTGTCCATCTTGTTAATAAAGTCCATGGCATAGGCCATGCGAGCGGCTTCTTCAATCTGCTCGCGGCTGTACTCTTCAGTGCGCGCATAGGCAATGTTGTTCGCAACAGTATCGTTGAACAGATGCACGTTCTGAGAGACCAGCGCAACCTGGTTACGCAGCGACTGCAGGGTGTATTCCCGCAGGTCGTGACCGTCTAACAAAATTTCACCCTGATCGATGTCGTAGAAACGGGTAATCAGGCTGGCAATCGTCGATTTACCCGAACCGGAACGGCCGACCAGCGCAACGGTTTTGCCTGCCGGAATGGTCAGGTTGATGTTACGTAATGCTGGAGCTTCACGGCCAGGGTAAGTGAAGGTCACGTTGCGGAATTCGACATCGCCCTTTGCGCGCTCAATGACGCGAGTGCCTTCGTCTTTCTCTTGCTCGGAATCCAGGATGCTGAACAGCGTCTGGCATGCTGCCATCCCGCGCTGGAACTGGGCGTTAACGTTGGTCAGCGACTTCAGCGGACGCATCAGCGCAATCATGGAAGAGAACACAACGGTGATGGTCCCCGCCGTCAGCGTTTCCATTACGCTCGGGAAGCTCGCCGCATACAGGACGAATGCCAGAGCCAGAGAGGCAATCAGCTGAATAATGGGGTCAGAGATTGAAGAGGCCGAGACCATTTTCATCCCCTGCAGACGCATTTTGTTGCTGACTTTATCGAAGCGTTTTGTTTCGACCTCCTGCCCACCGAAAATCAACACCTCTTTATGTCCTTTCAGCATCTGTTCAGCGCTGGTGGTCACCTGCCCCATCGTATTCTGCATATTCTTACTGATATTGCGAAAACGCTTTGAGACGACGCGGATCGCGACAGAAACAACCGGAGCCAGCACGATGAGGATCAGCGACAGCTGCCAGCTGTAATAGAACATCATCACGAACAGACCGATAATTGACGCACCTTCACGCACAACGGTAATCAGTGCGCTGGAGGAAGAGGATGCCACCTGCTCTGAGTCATAGGTAATACGTGACAGCAACGTACCCGTCGATTGTTTGTCAAAGAAGGCCACCGGCATGCCCATCATGTGGCTGAACAGCCGACGGCGCATTGTCATGACCACTTTTCCTGACACCCAGGAGATGCAATAACTGGAAATATAGCTGGTGATACCGCGTAAGATCATCAGTCCGATCACCACCAGAGGCATCCATAGCAACACTGAGCGATCCGTTTTACCAAAACCGTCATCCAGTAACGGTTTGAGGAGCGATAACATAAAAGTATCGCTGGCTGCGTTGAGAACTAACGCTATACCCGCCACGATTAAACCTGCTTTAAAAGGTGCAATCATCGGCCAGAGTCGGCGGAAGGTTTGCCACGTGGAGAGATCTTTGTCGTTATGCATTCAAAAAACCAGCATCTGTTGAAATAGCCGCATATTCTACCCGTTATCGACGGGCGCGCCAAACCACTGATGATACCAACGCGGTAAATATTGCTCCCGCAACCGTCGGATTTGCCAGGCATGTTGCGAAAACGTCACCGATATTTGGCCCGAATGAGGAGTATCGTGCCAGACATACCCCTCCTTTCGATAACGCTTCACCACCTTCACTGACGGGAATCGCCACGCATTATAACGGGCCGCAGAATCCAGCGCGATATCGCCTCCCACCCGTTGTACCAGCGGCAACGATGAGGAGGTATTACTGCCATGGTGCGGCACCTGTATCACCGTTGACGTCAGATAACGCCAGTAATGGCTAAGCATAGCCTGTTCCGCTTGCGCTTCAATGTCCCCTGTCAGCAAAACACTCTGCTCACCGTCATCAATTTTAACCACGCAGGAGCGATTGTTACCCTGGGCAGTGGATCCAGCCGGTGGCCAGTGAACGGTCAATGTTAACCCCTGCCATTTCCACTGCTGCCCGCGAAAGCAGGGAAGATGCTGCGCCCACCCCAGCGGGCTTCGTACCCATAAGCCGGGCCATGCCGCCTGCAGCGATGCCAGACCACCTGCATGGTCCAGGTGCTCGTGACTGAGAATAACGCCCTCTGGTTGCAGGTGATGCCAGCGTAACCAAGGAATAATCAACTGCTGCGCACTGTCTCCCCCAGGCCAGCCGGGACCGGTGTCGTATAGAAGCGCTTTACCCTGCCGCTCAATAACCATTGATAGCCCCTGCCCTACATCCAGCATATGCAACGTCCAGCTATCGGTTTTCTCCGTTCGCATGAATGGGGATGCCAGCACGACAGTTCCTGTCAGACACACCGCCGGCATGCTTTTCCAGGAGCGAAAGCGCCAGCCGATAATGGCCAGCCAGGGCAGTAATGTCAGGTACTGCCAGCGCTCATCGACGTCCTGCCAGCCATCAGGCAGACGCTGCAGCAGCCAGAACAATCCGGCCAGGGACTTATCTGCCGCAAACCATACGCCCGTCTCCATGGAGACCAGCGGGAGCAGGTGCAGTAGCATACCGAGCAGGATCAGCGGAACCGAGATAAAGGTCACCAGCGGAACGGCAAAGAGATTGGCCACCAGCGAAGAGACGCTGAAGCCATGGAACATCGACACCTGCAAAGGCAGGAGCAGCAGCAACATCCCAACCTGCAGATAGAGTAAATTTACCAGTGGTCGCACCCGGCGAGTCCAGCGCCAGCTGGGGAGTGGCAGCCACTGAAACCAGAAAATCAACGCCGCGACAGCAAACGCTGACAACGCCAGGCTTTGAGAAAGCACCGCCAGTGGATCAACGATGAGTATCGCTGCTATACAGCTACACCAGACCTGCCATGCAGACCACTGACGCGCGCCGATCCGCAGAGCGGCCAGCACCGCAAGCGCGATGACCGTGCGTAATGCAGGCGGCTGCAGACCCGTCAGCCATGCGTAGAAGGCCGCAAAAAACAGTCCCGCAAGCAGGGGCATCTGCCAGCGGATCCACTGACACGGCAATAAAAGCTGAAAACCCCTGGCAAGCAACCAGACGATGGAAGCCGCCAGCGAGATGTGCAAACCCGAGATCGCCATCAGATGCGACGTGCCGGTCTCACGCATCAGTGTTTTTACTTCCCGGGGCACATCCAGGCGCTCGCCCACCCCCAGCCCCAGGATCACCGCTCCCCAACGATAGGCTGAAAGCGTGTCGTGCAGCGATGACAGATAGTGGGCACGCAAGCTACAGCGTTCATCAATGATTTCTGCCCGTGTAAAACGTCCGCTCAACGTTTGATGCCGGGCAAAAGCATTTCGCTGAGGATCATATCCCCCGTCGTTCAGTTCACCGTGTACAGGCCTGAGCCTGAGCGTCATGGCCCAGCGCTGACCCGCGCAGGCCTTTTGCGGCAGGTAATTGCCATACAACACGATGCCCGTCGATGCCCACCAGCGTTTGCCATTAAGTGCAACGAGTTTCCCCTGATGGACTGTTGCGCCATCGGTGGCGGTGATCTCTACCTCAGCCTTGACTGCACCGGTGGTTAGATGCTGCATCGGCCAGACGCTTTCCTGCGCTGCCAGAATGCCCCACGCGCAAAATAACAACCCCATACCGATACACTTCAGACTGAAGCTTCGCTGTAAGCCCAGCACCAACCCACCGGCAACCATGATCCATACAGTATGCCGTGCAGGTAGTTCAGGTAACCAGAGTAGCGGCACTATCGCCAGAATGGCGCACAGACTTAGTGTGGGAATTCCCATTACGACCTCCCTGTTTCAGGGCGGCAGTATGTAAGAAGAGGAAGAGAGGCGTCAGTTGAATAAAATGCAGGTTACAGCGCGCACTGCACTGTTTTTGTCGGTTTGCAGAAAACGACACGGGGATTGCGGCACGGCTTCAGAATAAAAACGATAAGTACAAAAAAAGCACCCGGAGGTGCTTTCTTTTGAACCCAGTTTAACCTGATGGCTAAACTCAGTTGCCGTAAATATTAGCGCGATCGCGCAGTTCTTTACCCGGCTTAAAGTGTGGAACGTACTTACCTTCCAGCTCGACTTTATCGCCAGTCTTCGGGTTACGCCCGGTACGTGGAGCACGATAGTGCAGAGAAAAACTACCGAAACCGCGGATTTCAATGCGCTCGCCCTGGGCAAGAGTGGTGGCCATATGCTCCAGCATCTCTTTTACGGCATCTTCCACTGCTTTAGCTGGGATATGCGGTTGCTGACTGGCAAGTCTTTCAATCAATTCTGACTTGGTCATGATTCCTCCGGTTCCTTTCAAACCAATTAGCTGAACAGCTCATTAAACAAGGGCGGCCGTAGCCGCCCTTTGTTATTGATTACAGGACGAATCCTGCAATCTGTCAAGTTTGCTCCTCATCCTTCGCGCGATAAATGCGTTACCGCTCAAAGGATGCTGAGGACTTGATATTACTCGCCTTTAGCTGCTTTGAAAGCTTCAGCCATTGCGTTGTTAGAGAAGTTTGCATCTTCCTGTTTGTTAACAGTAGCGATTGCATCTTTCTCGTCAGCTTCGTCTTTCGCACGAACAGACAGGCTGATTGCACGGTTCTTACGGTCAACACCGGTGAACTTAGCTTCAACATCGTCGCCAACGTTCAGAACCAGAGTGGCATCTTCAACGCGGTCACGTGAAGCTTCAGAAGCGCGCAGGTAACCTTCAACGCCGTCAGCCAGTTCTACGGTTGCGCCTTTAGCGTCAACTGCAGTCACTTTACCGTTTACGATTGCGCCTTTCTTGTTCAGTGCAACCCAGTTGTTGAACGGATCTTCTGCGAGCTGTTTAACGCCCAGAGAGATACGCTCACGCTCTGCGTCAACCTGCAGAACAACTGCTGCGATTTCGTCGCCTTTTTTGTATTCACGAACTGCTTCTTCGCCTGCAACGTTCCAGGAGATGTCAGACAGGTGAACCAGGCCGTCGATGCCGCCGTCCAGGCCGATGAAGATACCGAAGTCAGTGATAGACTTGATTTTACCTTCAACACGGTCGCCCTTGTTGTGGGTTTCCGCGAACTGCTGCCATGGGTTGTTTTTGCACTGCTTCAGGCCCAGGGAGATACGACGACGTTCTTCGTCGATATCCAGAACCATAACTTCCACTACGTCACCAACGTTAACAACTTTGGATGGGTGGATGTTTTTGTTGGTCCAGTCCATTTCGGAAACGTGTACCAGACCTTCAACGCCTTCTTCGATTTCAACGAAGCAGCCGTAGTCAGTCAGGTTGGTCACGCGGCCAGTCAGTTTGGTACCTTCTGGGTAACGCTTAGCGATAGCTACCCATGGATCTTCGCCCAGCTGTTTCAGGCCGAGGGATACACGAGTACGCTCGCGGTCGAACTTCAGCACTTTAACAGTGATTTCGTCGCCCACGTTCACGATTTCGCTTGGGTGCTTAACGCGTTTCCACGCCATGTCGGTGATGTGCAGCAGGCCATCAACGCCGCCCAGGTCAACGAATGCGCCGTAGTCAGTGAGGTTCTTAACGATACCTTTGACTTCCATGCCTTCCTGCAGGTTTTCCAGCAGCTGATCGCGTTCTGCGCTGTTTTCGGATTCGATAACGGCACGACGGGAAACAACAACGTTGTTACGCTTCTGGTCCAGCTTGATTACTTTGAACTCAAGCTCTTTGCCTTCGAGGTGCAGGGTGTCACGGACTGGACGAACGTCTACCAGAGAACCTGGCAGGAACGCACGAATACCATTCAGCTCAACAGTGAAGCCACCTTTAACTTTGCCGTTGATAACACCGACCACAGTTTCAGCTTCTTCGTAAGCTTTCTCCAGCGTGATCCATGCTTCGTGACGTTTAGCTTTTTCACGAGACAGCAGGGTTTCGCCGAAGCCGTCTTCTACTGCGTCCAGAGCAACGTCAACTTCGTCACCTACCTGGATTTCCAGCTCGCCCTGGGCGTTTTTGAACTGCTCTGCCGGAATGGCGGACTCAGATTTCAGACCGGCGTCAACCAGTACTACGTCTTTGTCGATAGCAACAACAACACCGCGAACGATGGAACCCGGACGGGTTTCGATTTCTTTTAAGGATTCTTCAAACAGTTGAGCAAAAGATTCAGTCATGTTTAATCTTCAGGTTAATATTAACGTCCACCTGGCTCCGTGCCGGATGGGGTTGTTTCACATACCCGCCGTCAATCCATTGCAGCGGGGGTACTGCTAAATCGGTCGCAATTACGCGAGTGCCAGTTTTTGGCGCGCATATTGTAGCGCTTTTTCAATCACTTGCTCAATAGTTAAACTGGTGGAATCCAGAACTAATGCATCTTCTGCAGGAACAAGTGGGGCGACGGCGCGGTTACGGTCGCGGTCATCGCGCTCTTTTATCTCGGATAAAAGGCGATCAAAGTTAACACTAAACCCCTTCTCCTGCAACTGAAGCATGCGGCGTTGAGCCCGTTCTTCCGAGGAGGCGTCAAGGAAAATTTTTACTGGCGCATCAGGGAAAACCACCGTTCCCATATCTCGCCCGTCAGCGATCAGGCCGGGTGCTTCACGGAAAGCACGCTGACGGCGTAACAGGGCCTCACGAACGCGCGGGAAAGCCGCCACCTGAGAGGCCGCGTTAGCAACCTCCTGCGTACGAATTTCGCCGCTCACATCTTCCCCTTCCAGGATCACTTCGAGGTTGCCATCGGTCGAGACAAAACGCACATCCAGATGCGCAGCCAGCGGAACCAGCGCCTCTTCAGACGCAACATCCACATGGTGATGCAGCGCTGCCAGCGCCAGCACGCGATAGATAGCTCCCGAATCTAAAAGATGCCATTGCAATGCTTCCGCCATCGCCTTGCACAGAGTTCCTTTCCCTGCGCCACTAGGCCCATCAATGGTGATTACCGGGGCAACTGCCGTCATCTTTTTCTCCTTAATAAAGGCATACCGTTAACATGAACGCCGCGCATTATACGCGCCAACGTGCGCAACTGTTACCTTTGCGTGCAAATTACGGAATTAATGAAGCAGAGTGTAGAAGAAATGTGCGGGAACAAACGTCAGAAAACGTAAGGAAATGCCGCATCGGGTGATGCGGCATCTTGTCATCAGGCCAGTGTACTGATGCGGGCCAGCTGTTCGAAATAGTCCGGGAAGGTTTTCGCCGTACATTTCGGATCGAGGATTGTGACAGGTGTATCGGACAAGGCCACCAGCGAGAAGCACATCGCCATACGGTGATCGTTGTAAGTTCCGATTTCCGCGAACTGCAGTTTTGCCGGAGGCGTTACGCGAATGTAGTCTTCGCCCTCTTCCACTTCGGCGCCTACTTTACGCAACTCGGTAGCCATCGCGAACAGACGGTCGGTTTCTTTCACGCGCCAGTTGTAGATGTTACGCAGCGTCGTGGTACCTTTTGCAAAGAGCGCAGCGGTGGCAATGGTCATTGCCGCGTCAGGAATGTGGTTCATGTCCATATCGATGGCGTTGAGTTCACCACGTGTACAGGCGATGAAATCCTCCCCCCAGGTCACCACCGCACCCATTTTCTCCAGCACATCAGCAAAACGAATATCGCCCTGCACGCTGTTACGGCCAATACCGGTCACTTTCACCGTACCGCCTTTAATAGCACCTGCCGCCAGGAAGTAAGACGCAGATGAGGCGTCACCTTCAACCAGATAGTTACCCGGAGACTGATACTGCTGCGCACCGCGAACCACGAAGCGCTGATACGCGTGGTTTTCCACCTCCACACCGAAGGTTTTCATCAGATGCAGGGTGATATCAATGTACGGCTTAGACACCAGGTCGCCCTTGATGGTGATGACCGTATCCTGCGGTGCCAGCGGTGCAGTCATCAGCAGTGCCGTCAGGAACTGGCTGGAGACGCTGCCGTCCACCTCGACGTTGCCACCGGTAAAGCCACCGCGAAGGCGCAGTGGTGGGTAATTTTCTTGCTCCAGATAGTCAATCTGGGCACCGCCCTGACGAAGGGCATCCACCAGATGGCCGATCGGACGCTCTTTCATGCGCGGCTCGCCGGTAAGAACAATATTGTTGCTGCCCAGGCACAGAGCTGCCGCCAGTGGGCGCATGGCGGTTCCCGCGTTACCCAGAAACAGCTCCAGTTCCTCGGCTGAACGTAGCGCACCGCCGTTCCCCGTCACTTCACAGCGGGTACGGTCGTCAGACAGCGTGTAGTGAACTCCCAACGCTTTCAGCGCATTGAGCATATGGCGCACGTCATCGCTGTCCAGCAGGTTCGTGAGGACGGTGGTGCCGTTTGCCAGAGCTGCCAGCAGCAGAGCGCGGTTCGAGACACTTTTTGAACCAGGCAGATTGATGGTGCCATCTACCCGCGCGATAGGTTGTAACGTCAGGGATTCCATGAAACTTAACTCTCAACTCAACATAATAAAAACCCCGCAGCAGGGCTACGGGGGTGAAAACAGCGCAATCAACCGTGGCGACGTTCGAAGTCAATCATGAAATCGGTCAGGGCTTTAACGCCTTCCAGCGGCATGGCGTTATAGATGGAGGCGCGCATGCCGCCTACCACACGGTGACCTTTCAGCGCATGCAGACCTGCGGCGAAGGACTCTTCCAGGAAAACTTTATCCAGATTGCTGTCCGCCAGCTGGAACGGCACGTTCATGCGGGAGCGGTTGGCTTTCGCCACATCGTTACGATAGAAATCACTCTTATCAATGACGCCGTACAGCAGTTCAGCTTTCTGCTGATTGATCTTGTCCATCTGCGCCACGCCACCGTTTTGCTTCAGCCATTTAAAGACCAGGCCGGAGAGATACCAGGCAAACGTCGGTGGGGTGTTGAACATGGAGTCGTTATCGTTCAGCACAGTGTAATCAAGAATCGACGGGCAGGATTTATGCGCTTTACCCAGCAGATCGTCACGTACGATGACGATAGTCAGGCCTGCAGGGCCGATATTTTTCTGCGCACCCGCATAGATGACACCGTAGCGGCTGATGTCAATCGGCGCAGAGAGAATGGTGGAGGAGAAGTCAGCAGCAACCACCACGTCTTTACCGAAGTCCGGCGTCTCGTCGATGGCAATCCCGTCAATGGTTTCGTTCGGGCAGTAGTGCAGATACGCGGCGTTGTCAGAGAGCTGCCACTCGCTCATTGGCTTCACGGCACGCAGGCCATCAACGGTCACTTTGGCGTCGATGACGTTTGGCGTGCAATACTTGTGCGCCTCTTTCACCGCGCTGGCAGCCCAGTAGCCAGCGTCTACATAGTCTGCCGTGGTTTTGTCACCCAGAATATTCAGCGGTACGCCAGCAAACTGGCCGCGTCCACCACCGTGGCAGAACAATACTTTGTAGTTCGAGGGAATGTTCAGCAGATCGCGAAAATCCTTTTCTGCCTCTTCCGCCACCTGAATAAACTCTTTACCTCGGTGGCTGATTTCCATCACCGACGTACCCAGACCGTTCCAGTCACAAAGTTCCTGTTGAGCCTGTTTAAGCACGTCTGCCGGTAACATTGCCGGACCTGAACTGAAATTAAAGACTTGAGCCATTTCCCCTCACCACGCTAAAAGCCATAAGTTATAACTGTGGATATCGGTTTTATCATTCAGTGACACGCGCCGCAATGTCTAAAACTTATGACCGGTGAAATGTGCCCTTCGTCACACAATACAATCTGTCGCCTCGCTGTCACAAAACCGACAAAATGGCTGTCAGACAAGGCGTTTGGCCCGGCTAACCTTCGACCATTCCGGATTTGTACAGCGGGGACATAATTGATGATCGCCCACGTGCATGGCAACGACATGGCTACATCTTATACAGGCATATTCGCCGGATTCCGGTACCGTTTTAAACCGCTCGATCAACATATCCGGCAGAATACAGAGCCCTGGCTTAACCTCGTCGTCAGGATAGTAATACACGCTGATTTGCCCATTCGTTTCCATTATCGCCAGACGCACTTGCCCAAGCTGCTCCACGCTGTTCAGCCGCAGCTCCATAAAGAACTCAAATTCGGTCATATTGGCGCTTTGGACATTTTCCCAGGCCAGCTGTCCGTTCTCAACGATAACGACGGGTTTCCCTTCAAGCATGTCTTCCAGCTTTTCGCTTTTCGACATCAGCCACATGACCAGCCGGTAAAGCAGCGCCAGCGTGACGAAGACAATAAACACCGGCACCATTGGCACATCATCGTAAAAAGCGACATCCCCCGCCGCTGAACCCAGCGTCAGAATGATCAGCACCTCAAACAGCGACATCTGCCGTACGCCACGCCGACCGGTGATTTTAAGAAACAGGAAGACCAGGACGAAGGTATACAGACTACGCAGCGCCACTTCGCCTAAAAATTCAGGTGGGACTTTATCAAACGCCATCCTTTGCAGATCGAATGCTTTCATTTTTTTATGCCTTAACAGTCAGTTACTGACAGTAAGCATAGCCCAGTCTTTTATTTTCGCCGGAGATAGCACCCGTCACGCAAAACCCGTATCATTGCGCGCTTTACGTACGATAAAAGTGAACGCCATGACTCAAACGTTTATCCCCGGCAAAGACGCCGCCCTGGAAGATTCCATCGCTCGCTTCCAGCAGAAACTGACCGACCTGGGCTTTAATATCGAAGAAGCCTCCTGGCTTAATCCAGTGCCTCACGTCTGGTCCGTGCATATTCGCGATAAAGACTGTGCACTGTGCTTTACCAACGGTAAAGGCGCGACGAAAAAAGCGGCGCTGGCTTCTGCGCTGGGTGAGTATTTTGAACGTCTGTCGACCAACTACTTCTTCGCCGATTTCTGGCTGGGTGAAACCATCGCTAACGGCCCGTTCGTTCACTATCCCAATGAAAAATGGTTCCCGCTGACCGAAGACGATGAACTGCCGGAAGGCATTCTGGATGCGCGTCTGCGTGCGTTCTACGATCCGGAAAATGAACTGACCGCCAGCATGCTGATCGATCTGCAGTCGGGTAATGAAGAGCGTGGGATCTGCGCCCTGCCGTTCACCCGTCAGTCTGATGAACAGACCGTGTACATCCCGATGAACATTGTCGGTAACCTGTATGTCTCTAACGGCATGTCCGCCGGTAACACCCGCAATGAAGCGCGTGTGCAGGGGCTGTCAGAAGTGTTTGAGCGCCACATTAAAAACCGCATCATTGCTGAATCCATCAGTTTGCCTGAAATTCCGGCCGACGTGCTGGCACGCTATCCGGGCGTGGTGGAATCCATTGCTAAGCTGGAGGCAGAAGGCTTCCCTATCTTTGCGTATGATGGCTCGCTGGGCGGTAAATACCCGGTTATCTGCGTTGTGCTGTTTAACCCGACGAACGGCACCTGCTTCGCCTCCTTCGGCGCGCATCCTGACTTCGGCGTGGCGCTGGAGCGTACCGTCACCGAGCTGCTGCAGGGCCGTAGCCTGAAAGACCTCGATGTATTTACTCCACCAACCTTTGACGACGAAGAAGTGGCCGAGCATACCAACCTCGAAACCCACTTCATCGACTCCAGCGGTTTGATCTCGTGGGATATGTTCAAGCAGGACGCAGACTATCCATTCGTCGACTGGAGCTTTGCCGGTACGACCGAAGAAGAGTTCGCTACCCTGATGGCCATCTTCAACGCGGAAGTTAAAGAAGTCTACATTGCTGACTACGAACATCTGGGTGTTTACGCCTGCCGTATTCTGGTGCCGGGCATGTCCGATATCTATCCGGCTGAAGATCTGTGGCTGGCGAACAACAGCATGGGTGCGCACCTGCGTGAAACGCTGCTGGCCCTGCCGGGCAGCGAGTGGGAAAAAGAGGATTATCTGAACCTGATCGCCCAGCTGGACGACGAAGGCCATGATGACTTCACGCGCGTACGTGAACTGCTGGGTCTGGCTACCGGTAAAGACAACGGCTGGTATACCCTGCGCATCGGCGAGCTGAAAGCGATGCTGGCGCTGGCTGGCGGCGATCTGGATCAGGCCCTGGCCTGGACCGAGTGGACCATGGAATTCAACCAGTCAGTGTTCTCTGCCGAGCGCACCAACTACTACCGCTGCCTGCAAACCCTCCTGCTTCTTGCGCAGGAAGAGGATCGTGAGCCACTGCAGTACCTGAATGCCTTCGTGCGCATGTACGGTGCCGAGGCGGTAGAAGCCGCCAGCGCGGCCCTGAGCGGCGAAGCGCCATTCTACGGACTGCAGGCGGTAGACAGCGATCTGAAAGCCTTCCCTGCGCATCAGTCGCTGTTGAAGGCCTATGAAAAACTGCAGAAAGCAAAAGCAGCTTACTGGTCAAAATAAGCGCATATAACATTATCAGCAGTAGGCGTATTTAATCGTCTGGGCTATATTACGGGGCAATTTCATTGCCCCGTTTTTTATTTTTTTCGGCAATGAACGTTGAATGTAATAATAAAGTTAAATATGGGTAAATATAATAATATTTACCTGGGCTTTACTGTTACTTTTTATGGCAAATACTCCATATTAATTAACTGTTTCAGAGGTGGCCGACCGAAAAAATTCAACTCTTTTCATAACTTTTAAAATTTATTTTTATACGGATAATCAAAAACTTACACCGCATTTGTCGTAAAACCATACACACTGCGGGCCTATAAGCCAGGCGAGATATGATCTATATCAATTTCTCTTCTATAATGCTTTGTTAGTATCTCGTCGCCGACTTAATAAAGAGAGAGTTAGTGTGAAAGCTGACAACCCTTTTGATCTTTTACTCCCTGCTGCGATGGCCAAAGTGGCCGAAGAAGCAGGTGTCTATAAAGCAACGAAACACCCGATGAAGACGTTCTATCTGGCGATCACGGCCGGTGTGTTCATCTCTATCGCGTTCGTCTTCTACATCACTGCCACTACCGGTACTGCCGCGATGCCTTACGGCATGGCCAAACTGATTGGCGGCATTTGCTTCTCACTGGGTCTGATTCTGTGCGTTATCTGTGGCGCCGACCTCTTCACCTCAACGGTGCTGATTGTCGTAGCAAAAGCCAGCGGAAGAATTACCTGGGGTCAACTGGCGCGCAACTGGCTTAACGTCTATGTTGGTAACCTGATTGGCTGTCTGCTCTTTGTTTTGTTGATGTGGCTCTCTGGCGAGTATATGACCGCCAACGGTGGCTGGGGACTGAACGTCCTGCAGACCGCGGACCACAAAATGCACCACACATTTATCGAAGCGGTTGCACTTGGCATCCTCGCGAACCTGATGGTCTGTCTGGCGGTATGGATGAGTTACTCCGGCCGTAGCCTGATGGACAAAGCCATGATTATGGTTCTGCCGGTTGCGATGTTTGTTGCCAGCGGCTTCGAGCACAGTATCGCGAACATGTTTATGATCCCAATGGGTATTGTAATCCGCAACTTTGCGAGCCCGGAGTTCTGGACTGCAGTTGGTTCAACCCCGGAAAGTTTCTCTCACCTGACTATTATGAATTTCATTACTGATAACCTGATCCCTGTCACTATCGGGAACATTATCGGTGGGGGTCTGTTAGTTGGGTTGACATACTGGGTCATTTACCTGCGTGGCGACGATCATCATTGATGGTTATCTCAGGCAGTAAATAAAAAATCCACTTAAGAAGGTAGGTGTTACATGTCCGAGCTTAATGAAAAGTTAGCCACAGCCTGGGAAGGTTTTGCAAAAGGTGACTGGCAGAATGAAGTAAACGTACGTGACTTCATTCAGAAAAACTATACCCCGTATGAAGGTGACGAATCCTTCCTGGCTGGCGCAACTGAAGCGACCACCAAGCTGTGGGACAGCGTAATGGAAGGCGTAAAACTGGAAAACCGCACTCACGCGCCAGTTGATTTTGACACCTCCGTTGCTTCCACCATCACTTCTCACGATGCTGGTTACATCAACAAAGCCCTTGAGAAAATCGTTGGTCTGCAGACTGAAGCACCACTGAAACGTGCGATTATCCCGTTCGGTGGTATCAAAATGGTTGAAGGTTCCTGCAAAGCGTACAACCGCGAGCTGGACCCAATGCTGAAAAAAATCTTCACCGAATACCGTAAAACCCACAACCAGGGTGTATTCGATGTTTACACCAAAGACATTCTGAACTGCCGTAAATCCGGTGTTCTGACTGGTCTGCCAGATGCCTACGGCCGTGGCCGTATCATCGGTGACTACCGTCGCGTTGCGCTGTACGGTATCGACTTCCTGATGAAAGACAAATACGCGCAGTTCGTTTCCCTGCAGTCCGATCTGGAAAACGGCGTAAACCTGGAAGCGACTATCCGTCTGCGTGAAGAGATCGCTGAACAGCACCGTGCGCTGGGTCAGATCAAAGAGATGGCTGCTAAATATGGCTGCGATATCTCTGGTCCTGCAACTAACGCTCAGGAAGCTATCCAGTGGACCTACTTCGGCTACCTGGCCGCAGTTAAGTCTCAGAACGGTGCAGCAATGTCCTTCGGTCGTGTATCCACCTTCCTGGATGCGTACATCGAACGTGACCTGAAAGCAGGTAAAATCACCGAGCAAGACGCTCAGGAAATGATTGACCACCTGGTCATGAAACTGCGTATGGTTCGCTTCCTGCGTACCCCAGAGTATGATGAACTGTTCTCTGGTGACCCAATCTGGGCAACCGAATCTATCGGTGGTATGGGCGTAGATGGCCGTACTCTGGTCACCAAAAACAGCTTCCGCTTCCTGAACACCCTGTACACCATGGGTCCTTCTCCGGAGCCAAACATCACCGTTCTGTGGTCTGAAAAACTGCCTCTGAACTTCAAGAAATTCGCCGCTAAAGTGTCCATCGACACCTCTTCTCTGCAGTATGAGAACGATGACCTGATGCGTCCGGACTTCAACAACGACGACTACGCTATCGCATGCTGCGTAAGCCCAATGGTTGTTGGTAAACAAATGCAGTTCTTCGGTGCGCGTGCAAACCTGGCGAAAACCATGCTGTACGCTATCAACGGCGGCGTTGATGAAAAACTGAAAATGCAGGTTGGTCCTAAGTCTGAACCAATCAAAGGCGATGTGCTGAACTATGACGAAGTCATGGATCGCATGGATCACTTCATGGACTGGCTGGCGAAACAGTACGTTACTGCACTGAACGTTATCCACTACATGCACGACAAGTACAGCTACGAAGCCTCTCTGATGGCGCTGCATGACCGTGACGTTATCCGTACCATGGCGTGTGGTATCGCAGGTCTGTCCGTTGCTGCTGACTCCCTGTCTGCTATCAAATATGCGAAAGTTAAACCAATTCGTGACGAAGACGGTCTGGCTATCGACTTCGAAATCGAAGGCGAATATCCGCAGTTTGGTAACAACGACGCTCGCGTTGATGACATGGCGGTTGACCTGGTTGAACGTTTCATGAAGAAAATTCAGAAACTGACCACTTACCGTAACGCTATCCCGACTCAGTCTGTTCTGACCATCACCTCTAACGTAGTGTATGGTAAGAAAACCGGTAACACCCCAGACGGTCGTCGTGCTGGCGCGCCATTTGGCCCAGGTGCTAACCCAATGCACGGTCGTGACCAGAAAGGTGCGGTTGCCTCTCTGACTTCCGTTGCAAAACTGCCGTTTGCTTACGCGAAAGATGGTATCTCTTACACCTTCTCTATCGTGCCAAACGCGCTGGGTAAAGACGACGAAGTGCGTAAAACCAACCTCGCGGGTCTGATGGATGGTTACTTCCACCACGAAGCGTCCATCGAAGGTGGTCAGCACCTGAACGTGAACGTCATGAACCGTGAAATGCTGCTCGACGCGATGGAACACCCTGAGAAATATCCTCAGCTGACCATCCGTGTATCTGGCTACGCAGTACGCTTTAACTCCCTGACTAAAGAACAGCAGCAGGACGTTATCACCCGTACTTTCACTCAGTCCATGTAACTGGAATTGACTGAAATCACGCGTTAAAAAGCGTACAATAAAGGCTCCACGTCAGTGGGGCCTTTTTCTTCCCCACCCCAGTCTCTTTTGGCCGCTATCTATACTGAATGGATAACAGCCAAAACAGACTCGACATAGCCTTTGAGCTGTGCATCAACACAGGCCCCGGGATGGGCCAAATTCGGAGATATCACCGCAATGTCAATTATTGGTCGCATTCACTCCTTTGAATCCTGTGGCACTGTTGATGGCCCGGGCATCCGTTTTATCACCTTTTTCCAGGGCTGCCTGATGCGCTGCCTGTACTGCCACAACCGTGACACATGGGATACGCACGGCGGCAAAGAAGTGACCGTTGAAGATCTGATGAAAGAGGTGGTGACTTACCGCCACTTTATGAACGCGTCCGGCGGGGGCGTCACCGCATCCGGTGGTGAAGCCATTCTTCAGGCGGAATTTGTGCGCGACTGGTTCCGCGCCTGCCACAAAGAAGGCATACACACCTGCCTCGACACGAACGGGTTTGTGCGCCGCTACGATCCGGTCATCGATGAATTGCTTGAAGTCACCGACCTGGTCATGCTCGATCTCAAACAGATGAATGATGAGATCCACCAGAACCTGGTTGGCGTATCCAACCACCGTACGCTGGAGTTCGCCAAATATATTTCAGCCAAGGGCATCAAAACCTGGATCCGCTATGTCGTCGTTCCTGGCTGGTCTGATGATGATGATTCCGCACATCGCCTGGGCGAATTTACCCGCGATATGGGCAACGTCGAGAAAATTGAGCTTCTGCCCTACCATGAGCTGGGTAAACATAAATGGGTGGCGATGGGTGAAGAATATAAGCTTGATGGTGTTAAGCCGCCGAAGAAAGAGACGATGGAGCGCGTGAAAGGTATTCTGGAACAATACGGACACAAGGTCATGTATTAAAGAAGAGGCCCGGTGAGAACCGGGCCTTTTTGTATTTTATTTAAAGACACCATTAATAATGGAAGTCACAATCGCAGTACTCAGCGCAACCAGGACCAGATCGTCACCGACCACGCGCCATTCATAGCCAGGATAGTTAGGGAGCTGGCCCAGCATGGAGGCTGGCACGGTTTTCTTCGCAATACCTGGAGGCAGTGGTTTGCCGCGTGCGAGGTTTTTAGCGATGCCCGGAGGCAGCGATTCATACCCCGTTAATCCATAGTTCACTGCCAGATGGCGAGCATGATCGAAGCTCACGCGAGCATCGACATCATCGCTGACGCTTTTATTCGATTTACCCGGGTTGTCCATACCACTTTTTTTATTGCCATGAGTATCGGACATTCCGTTGCCATGATTGCCGGAATTCCCGTTGCCGTGATTACCGCCATTACCTTGTCCGCCACTATTACCGTGACCACCACCGCCATTCCCGTTTCCAGGATTAGCCATGACCGGTGCTGTAGCAAACGTTAAAGACAACACTACTGCCAGTGCGGTAGTGGTTAAACGACGTGTAGCCATGATTGCTGCCTTTTAGTGTTAGAACTCACCTGAATTATCGCCTGGCGTGATAAACAAACAATGCGTAAAATTCTTATATGTGATGGGGACAAAAAAGCCAGTCAATGACTGGCTTTTAATTCATCAGGCATGCGCCACTGGCGTGGGATGTTCGCCCGCTTTACGCAGCAGCATTAAGAGATAAATAAACGACACGCTGGCAATCATGATAAACAGCAAATTGTCGGAATAATTCTGCATCAGCATCGCGGTGAATGTCGGCCCCAGCAAACTGCCAATGGTATAGCTTAATAACAGCGCCTGGTTCATTGCCACCAGCTGGTGATGTTCAACTTTTTCACAGGCCCAGGCCATCGCGACCGGATAAAGTGTGAAGCCTGCCGCCCCCAGAATAAACAGCGCTGGCGCCATCGCGGCATTGCTGAGCATGGCAAGGCAACCCATGATCACCACGAAGACCTGAACGCGCAACACCAGCAGACGCCCAAAACGGTCTGCCAGACGGCCAATCGGCCACTGTCCGACGATGCCCGCGCTGACCATTACCGCCATCCAGAAGCCGATCCCGGAATCACTGACGCCCTGATGGTTCAGGTAGAGCGGCATCAGACCATAAAGCGACCCCAGAACAATCCCGGAGATGATGCAGCCGTTCACGCCCAGACGCGCCTGTCGCAGTCTCAGCATCGGCCAGACGTGGGTCGCTTCCTGATGCTCACTGTTCTGATTCACAATGCGTGTAAAGAGCAGCGGCAGGATCGCCGCCAGGACCATGCCCGTTACCCACGGCAGAACGCTCATCAGGTCGGTCGGCAGTTTGCTGACCATTAATTGCCCAAGCACGGTTCCGACGTAATAGACCATCATATACGCTGCCAGCAGACGTCCCCGGTTGCGCGAGGTACCGCTGCACATCAGCGCACTTTCCACCACGACCCAAATCATCGCGCAGCCTACGCCAGCGATAAAGCGCCAGATCATCCAGCTCCAGAAGCCGAGCATCAGGCCCAGCCCGGCACATCCGGCAGCGAAAATCAGCGAGGCCAGATAATAGCTGCGGTTAAAGCCAACGCGTTTAATCAGGCTCCCTGTCATCAGCGTGCCCAGCAGGTTCCCCGTGAAAAAGGACGAGCTGACCATACCCACCTGCCAGGTTGGTAAGTTTTCATGGGCAAGCCATAGCGGGACGAGCGTATTCAACACTGCGATCGCCAGGGTCAACAAAAGCAGGCCACAGAGCAACAGGAGCACTGGCCGGGTATAGATGGTCATGGATTAAAAACCGTGAGGAAGTTCAGATTTCGTGCGCATCATGCCACTGGCAAAAACAAAGTCAATCCACCGATTCAGGCGTCACGCACGATATGTGCCATGTCGATTTAAAAAACTCATCCTGCTAATGCAAAGTCTGCTACTGATATTAATTATCTGGTTGTTTTTATTTATTTCAGGGGATTTTTAATACCAAACATCAGTCGAAAAATTTCATGATGGAAAAAAGAAAAGCCGGGCGCTATGTCCCGGCTTTTTATAACGAAAAATCAAATCAGCTGGCGATAGCCATGCCGACCGTCATATGCAGGCCGTAAAACACACCGCGACCGATCAACTCCCCTGCCAGCACCAGCACAAAGGCCACTGACAGTAACGGCAGTGCGGGCTGATAACCTTTAAGCTGAGGGGCAATCCAGCACACCAGCGCAACAGCCAGCAACACCACACGCCAGGCCATCAGAGAACCGTACTCTGGCACCAGGACTGAGGCCTGCTGAATGGAGCTGTGAATGGTTGCCAGCTCAGCGCCCTGCATCAGCGCAACCATCGTGCTTACCACCAGCGCCAACAGCGAAACGGCAGGGAGCAGACGCATCGCCCAGCCGTCCACACCCGCCACGCGCAGCAGCAGGTAGCCCAGCAGCGGCCCGCCGATAAACATCGTCAGGAAGAAACTCATTGGCGTCCAGACGCTATACCAGGTGGGAACGGTATCGATGGTGTTATAAACCCGCACCATCATCCACACGAAGACCACGCCCAGCACCATTGTCACGATCAGCCACACGTTGCGCAGCCCCGCAGGAAGCTTTTTCAGGGCTGCCAGCAGCCACCCCAGCCCACCGACGGCAAAGAAGATCGCCCCGCTGGCAATTTCGTTACTCAGTGAGGATGCCCCCACGCGATTGAGAGAGTTGAACGCGCGCATTGGCGAGCCGAGGTGCAGCGTAGAGGCAATAAAACCGATCCCCATCAACACCCACAGACCAAACATACTCAGCACCACGCGCTGCTGCTGTTCAGCTTTCAAATCGCCTTTCAGTAACGCCAGCGCGAGCACAATAAAACCACCCGCCACGCACTGCCCAAAGACCGTGAAGATCATCAGCGGCCATTCATACCATCCACTTCCCATCTCACACCTCCTTCGGGTTTGCCAGATAGCCGGTGGTATCTCCCGTCGGGCGGCTGTTGGCGTTAGGTTTAATCACAATGCTTGGCTTGGTGAAGTGCGCGGACGGCAGTGGCGCGACGGCCGCAAGCTGGCCGTGTTTTTTACGCAGCTCGTCAATCGGGCCGAAGTCCAGCGCGCGCAGCGGACAGGACTCCACGCAAATCGGCTTTTTGCCTTCCGCCACGCGGTCGTGGCAGCCGTCGCACTTGGTCATGTGGCCTTTTGCGGCGTTGTACTGCGGCGCACCGTACGGACAGGCCATATGGCAGTAGCGGCAGCCGATGCAGACATCCTCATTCACCACCACAAACCCGTCGTCACGCTTGTGCATCGCCCCGCTCGGGCACACTTTGGTGCAGGCCGGGTCTTCACAGTGGTTACAGGCAATCGACAGGTAATAGGCAAAGACGTTCTGATGCCAGACGCCGTTATCCTCCTGCCAGTCGCCGCCCGCGTATTCGTAGATCCGGCGGAAGCTGACGTCCGGGGTCAGGTCTTTGTAATCCTTGCAGGCCAGCTCGCAGGTTTTGCACCCGGTGCAACGGCTGGAATCAATAAAAAATCCATACTGGGTTGTCATCGGTTACTCCTTACACCTTCTCAACCTGAACAAGGTTTGTGTGGGACGGGTTGCCTTTCGCCAGCGGCGATGGGCGCTGCGTGGTCAGTACGTTTATACTGCCAGCCTGGTCGATGCGGTTTGCATCCGGGCTGTACCACGCGCCTTCCCCCAACGCGACAACACCAGGCATCATGCGGGGCGTCACTTTGGCTTCGATATGCACCTCGCCGCGACCGTTAAAGATACGCACGCGATCGCCATTGCTGATGCCTCGTGCTTTCGCATCCATCGGGTTAATCCACATCTCCTGGCGGCAGGCGGCTTTCAGCACATCAACGTTGCCGTAGGTGGAGTGAACGCGCGCTTTGTAGTGGAAGCCGGTCAGTTGCAGCGGGAATTTTGCGGTCAGCGGATCGTTATAGTTTTCAAACCCGGGCGTGTAGATCGGCAGGGGATCGATAACATCCCCTTCCGGCAATTCCCAGGTTGCGGCAATGTTTGCCAGCTCTTCGGAGTAAATCTCGATTTTGCCCGATGGCGTGGTCAGCGGATTCGCCTGCGGATCGTCGCGGAAGGCTTTGTACGCCACGTGGTGCCCTTGCGGATCGCGCTGTTTATAGATGCCCTGCTTGCGGAAGGTATCGAAATCCGGCAGGTCAGGGATCGCTTTACGGGAAAGTTCATGCAGATGACGCATCCACTCTTCCTGAGTGCGGCCTTCTGTGAACTGTTGTTCGACACCAAGACGTTTCGCCAGCTCAGAGGTCATCTCATAGATGGTTTTGCACTCGAAACGCGGTTTGATGGCCCGGTCGGTGAAGATCACGTAGGACATGTTGCCGCAGGAGGCATCCAGCGCGAAATCCATCTGCTCCGAGGCGGTGCAATCCGGCAGCAGAATATCCGCATATTTCGCCGATGAGGTCATGTGGCAGTCGATCACCACAATCATCTCGCACTTCTTGTCATCCTGCAGGATTTCGTGGGTGCGGTTGATCTCCGAGTGCTGGTTAATAAGGCAGTTACCGGCGTAGTTCCAGATCATCTTGATCGGCACATCCAGCTTGTCTTTGCCCCGTACGCCATCGCGCAGGGCGGTCATCTCCGGCCCGCGCTCAATGGCGTCGGTCCACATAAACATGGAGATACTGGTCTGAACCGGGTTTTCCAGGGTTGGCATCCGTTCAAACGGCAGCGAATAGGAACCTTCGCGCGCGCCACTATTCCCACCATTAATACCCACGTTACCGGTCAGAATGGAGAGCATCGAAATAGCACGAGTGGCGATTTCGCCATTCGCGTGACGCTGTGGCCCCCAGCCCTGGCTGATATAGGCCGGTTTCGCTGAACCGATTTCACGCGCCAGCTGGACAATACGTTCCGCCGGTATCCCGGTGATTTTTGATGCCCACTCCGGGGTCTTCGCCACGCCGTCACTGCCCTGGCCCAGAATATACGCCTTGTAATGCCCGTTGGCAGGGGCACTGGCGGGCAGGGTTTTCTCGTCATAGCCGACGCAGTATTTATCAAGGAATGGCTGATCGACAAGGTCCTCGGTGATCATGACCCACGCCAGCGCACTGACCAGCGCCGCATCGGTACCCGGGCGAATAGGGATCCACTCATCTTCCCGGCCTGCACCCGTATCGGTATAACGCGGATCGATGATGATCATCCGGGCGTTAGATTTGGCGCGAGCCTGCTCAAGGTAATAGGTTACCCCACCGCCGCTCATCCGCGTTTCACCAGGATTGTTACCGAAAAGCACCACCAGTTTGCTGTTTTCGATATCGGACGGGCTGTTACCGTCTGCCCAGCCACCGTAGGTGTAGTTCAGGCCGGCAGCAATCTGTGCAGAAGAGTAGTCACCGTAGTGATTGAGATAACCGCCGCAGCAGTTCATCAAGCGCGCCACCAGCGTTTTACCCGGTGGCCAGGAGCGGGTCAGCGTTCCCCCGAGCGTTCCGGTGCCATAGTTCAGGTAGATGGATTCGTTACCGTACTCTTTTATCAGACGCTGCATATTGCTGGCGATGATATCGTAAGCTTCATCCCAGCTGATGCGCTCGAACTTCCCTTCCCCGCGCTTACCGACGCGTTTCATCGGGTACTTCAGACGGTCCGGGTTATAAACCCGGCGGCGCATTGAGCGGCCACGCAGACAGGCGCGAACCTGATGCAAGCCGTCGTAGTTATCGTCACCGGTATTGTCGGTTTCGACGTATTTGATCTCGCCATCCACCACATGCATACGTAATGGACAACGGCTACCACAGTTTACGGTACAGGCGCTCCACACCACGTTTTCCGGGGCCGTAGCCGGGGACAACGCATCCGCCGCCGACGCCAGTCGGGTAAAAGGGAGAGTGAAGGCACTGCTGGCAACGGCGAGACCGCCAATTGCCGTGGTTTTCATCAACCCACGGCGAGTGACCTCGGCAGCCATTAACGCTTCAGGCGCTTTGATTTTCATAAAGACTCACTTTGGTTGCTCACAAAGAATAAGGGGCGGAATTAACCGCGATATAGTTTTATATATAACGAGCTAATGCGTTATGCGTGTTTTATGCTGGCTTTCATTCGCAGGAGTATTACTACTTTAGAGGGAGGGGGTATTGCGTCGTATCAAACCGAGGGTATAAAAAAAGCGCCAAAAGGCGCTTTTTTGTTGTAAGGCAAAGAATTAGCCAATGTACTGCTGGCCTTTCATGTATGGGCGCAGCACTTCAGGGATCTCAATACGTCCGTCTGCCTGCTGATAGTTTTCCAGCACGGCAACCAGCGTACGGCCAACAGCCAGACCAGAGCCGTTCAGGGTATGCACCAGACGGGTTTTCTTATCGGACTTGCTGCGGCAGCGTGCCTGCATACGACGCGCCTGGAAATCCCAGACGTTAGAGCAGGAGGAGATTTCACGGTAGGTGTTCTGCGCAGGTACCCACACTTCCAGATCGAAGGTTTTGCAGGCGCCAAAGCCCATATCTCCGGTGCACAGCGCCATACGACGGTACGGCAGGCCGAGCAGCTCCAGCACTTTCTCCGCGTGGCCGGTCATCTCTTCCAGCGCGTCCATGGACTCTTCCGGACGAACGATCTGTACCATCTCAACTTTATCGAACTGGTGCATACGGATCAGACCACGCGTGTCACGGCCGTAAGAACCCGCTTCAGAGCGGAAGCACGGAGAGTGCGCCGTCAGTTTGATTGGCAGGTCGTCTTCGTCGATGATCTCATCACGCACGAGGTTGGTCAGCGGCACTTCCGCAGTTGGGATCAGCGCGTAGTTGCTGCTGTCGGCTTCCTCGTCCAGCGGACGGGTATGGAACAGATCGCCGGCAAATTTCGGCAGTTGTCCGGTACCGTACAGAGTATCGTGGTTAACCAGATATGGAACGTAGGTTTCGCTGTAACCGTGCTGCTCGGTGTGCAGATCCAGCATGAACTGTGCCAGCGCACGGTGCAGATGAGCAATCTGACCTTTCATCACCACGAAGCGAGAACCGGTCAGCTTCACGGCTGCCGCAAAGTCCAGGCCCGCGTGCATTTCGCCCAGAGTAACGTGATCGCGAACCTCGAAGTCGAACTCACGAGGCGTACCCCAGCGTTTCACTTCAACGTTGTCGTTTTCGTCTTTACCGACAGGAACGCTGTCGTCAGGAATGTTCGGGATAGCCAGGGCGATATCACGAATTTCTGCCTGAAGAACATCCAGCTCAGCTTTCGCCTGGTCCAGCTCTTCACCCAGTTTGTTCACTTCCAGGCGTAATGGCTCAATGTCTTCCCCGCGCGCTTTCGCCTGGCCGATGGACTTCGATCGAGAGTTACGCTCTGCCTGCAGATTTTCAGTTTGTACCTGCAGAACTTTACGACGCTCTTCAAGAGCGCGCAGCTTATCTACATCCAGCTTAAAGCCCCGGCGTGCCAGTTTTTCAGCGACTGCGTCTGGCTCATTACGCAGCAGATTGGGATCGAGCATGCTTATCCTGTGCTTATCGAATTAAAATAGGAAAATGTGGCCACAGCCTGCGGCCACAGGGATACAATGCCAACATTACCGCAACGACTGAACTAACGGTAGCGTTTTATAGGGCTATTTTGATCCTGTCCGGCGAGCCAGGCGAGCTTTTCGCCAATCTTGCCTTCAAGACCTCTGTTTGTGGGGTGATAATAGCGGGTTTGTGCCATTTCCTGCGGGAAATACTCCTCCCCGGCCGCGTAAGCGTTGGGTTCATCGTGAGCGTAACGATACTCCTGCCCGTAACCCATCTCTTTCATCAGCTTCGTTGGCGCATTACGCAGATGCACCGGCACATCGTAGTCCGGGCGCTCACGCGCATCCGACATGGCCGCTTTGAATGCGGTATAGACGGCATTACTTTTCGGCGCGCAGGCCAGATAGACAATCGCCTGGGCAATAGCGCGCTCACCTTCTGCCGGCCCGACGCGAGTAAAACAATCCCAGGCCGAAAGCGCCACCTGCATGGCGCGCGGATCGGCATTGCCAACATCTTCTGAGGCAATCGCCAGACAGCGACGCGCGACGTACAGCGGATCGCCACCGGCAGTGATAATGCGTGCATACCAGTAAAGCGCGGCATCCGGCGCGCTGCCGCGTACCGACTTATGCAGCGCCGAGATCAGATCGTAAAAGCGATCGCCTTTGTTATCAAAACGCGCGCTACGCTCACCGGCAATTTCGGTCAACAGTTCCGGTTTTAATACCCGTTTGCCGGCGTCGTCGACTTCGGCCATATCGGCCATCATTTCCAGGGTATTCAGCGCCCGCCGCGCATCGCCGTTAACCAGTTCCGCAATTGCACGACGCGTGTCGTCAGGCAGGACAATGTCCTGTCCGCCATAGCCGCGGGCTTTGTCGTCCATCGCCTGGGTGAGAACTTTTTCAATATCCTCGGTGGTGAGCGATTTAAGCAGGTAGACGCGCGCCCGGGAAAGCAGTGCCGAGTTGAGTTCAAACGACGGGTTTTCGGTGGTGGCACCGATGAAGAAGATGGTGCCGTCTTCGATGTGCGGCAGGAATGCATCCTGCTGACTTTTATTGAAGCGATGGACTTCGTCCACAAAGAGGATGGTTCGTCGCCCGGCGTTACGGTTCTGGCGCGCGCGCTCGATTGCCTCGCGGATCTCCTTCACACCGGATGTGACGGCCGAGATGCGCTCGACGTCCGCGTTAGCGTAGCGGGCGATCACTTCAGCAAGCGTGGTTTTACCGGTACCGGGTGGTCCCCAGAGGATCATCGAGTGCAGATGCCCGGCCTCAATGGCCCGCGGCAACGGCTTACCCGCAGCCAGCAGGTGCTGCTGGCCAATATACTGAGCTAAATTTTCTGGCCGCATACGCGCGGCCAGAGGTTGAAACGCATTATCTGAAAAATCGAGCGACAGGTTGCCCACTCATGCCTCTTACTTACGTTGGTCGTCCACCGTTACGCCCTGCGGCGGGGTAAAGGTAAATTTAGATGCATCGACAGCGCCATTTTGCTGAGATTTGAGCTGATAGCTGCTGCGCTGATCGTCCTGCTCAACGGCGCCGAACTGATTGATGGTACCGTTGGTGCTTACATTGATGGTGAACTGCTTCAGGTTGCCGTTGCTGCCTTTTGGCGTCAGGACAAACTCATCACCGTTCTGCTTAATATTATACTGCTGCCAGTCGCTGGCCTGGTTACGGGCAATCAGCATAAAGGGCGTGTTGCTGGTCGCATCTTTCAGCCAGGTGGCGGTTGCCTGCTCAACAAACGGGTTGAAGAACCACAGGGTTTTGCCGTCAGAGACCAGGATGCTCTCATCCGGCTGAGTCATGTGCCAGTTGAAAAGATTTGGGCGTTTTACCCACAGATCGCCCTGGCCTTCCTGCACTGCATTACCGCTGCCGTCAGTCACTTTTTGCGTGAAGCTGGCGTGGAAGCTGCTCACTTTATCCAGGCGGCTTTTAAGGTCGCTGGCCGCATCAGCCCAGACGCTGCTGGCGACAAAACTGGTGAGTAATGCACAGGCGATTGCGATTTTTTTCATTGTTGTTCCTTAAAATACGTCATCCCGAAATGGGGTTTCCGTTTTCTATTCTGGACCTGCCCGCAGACAGGTGACAGAAGAAAATGCTTAAATTTGGCTGATTTACCCTTCTTTGCACACGCTGAAGATCAATCAAACGGCGGCGGAGCCAGCACCTCACGGTTACCGTTATGCCCCTGCTCACTGACAATGCCCTGGGCTTCCATCTGCTCAATGATGCGCGCCGCGCGGTTGTAGCCAATACGGAACTGACGCTGAACGCCGGAGATCGACGCTTTGCGTTTTTCGGTAACAAAATTAACCGCCTGGTCGAATAACGGATCCAGCTCTTCGCCGCCGTCAAAGCCACCGCCGCCGCCTTCGCTTTCGCTGTCGGAGGTAATGCCGTCAACGTATTGTGGACGACCGCGCGCTTTCCAGTCCTGCACCACGGCATGCACTTCCTGGTCGCGAACGAATGCGCCGTGAACGCGCACCGGAGAGGTGGAGTTCGGGCCGGAGTACAGCATATCCCCCATCCCCAGCAGCGATTCAGCACCGCCCTGATCAAGGATGGTACGCGAGTCAATTTTGCTTGATACGGTAAAGGCGATACGGGTCGGAATGTTGGCTTTAATCAGACCCGTAATGACGTCCACAGAAGGACGCTGCGTCGCCAGGACGAGGTGAATACCGGCCGCACGCGCTTTCTGTGCCAGACGGGCAATCAACTCTTCAACTTTCTTACCGACGGTCATCATCAGGTCGGCGAACTCATCCACCAGCACGACGATGTAAGGCAGTTTTTCCAGCACCGGATGTTGGGCATCCATGCTATCGCCCGGTTTCCAGTATGGATCGGGAATTGGACGACCCATCCGCGCCGCCTCGGCGATTTTCTCGTTATAACCGGCAAGGTTACGCACGCCCAGAGCCGACATCAGCTTATAGCGGCGCTCCATCTCGTTGACGCTCCAGCGCAGAGCGTTGGCCGCGTCTTTCATGTCGGTCACAACTTCCGTCAGCAGATGCGGGAT
Organism: Enterobacter sp. T1-1; assembly: GCF_000710795.1. Classification (NCBI taxonomy): domain Bacteria; kingdom Pseudomonadati; phylum Pseudomonadota; class Gammaproteobacteria; order Enterobacterales; family Enterobacteriaceae; genus Enterobacter; species Enterobacter sp. T1-1. The sequence goes on from NZ_JALW01000038.1 coordinate 52,302, forward strand.
CCCCTCATAGACCGACAGTTCCAGCATTTTCGGATCGATCATGATGAAACGGACATCTTCCGGCTGCGCTTTGTAGAGCATGCTGAGGATCATGGCGTTCACACCTACCGACTTACCGGAACCGGTTGTACCCGCGACCAGCAGGTGAGGCATTTTCGCCAGATCGGCTACCACCGGCTCACCCGCGATATCTTTACCCAGCACCACGGTCAGTGGTGAAGGGTTGTCGCGGAATTTGGTGTTGTCCAGCACTTCACGCAGGTAAACGGTCTGACGTTTTTTGTTCGGCAACTCAAGACCGACATAAGGTTTACCAGGAATAACTTCAACCACACGAACCGCAACGGTCGACAGAGAACGCGCCAGGTCGCGGGACAGGTTTGAAATACGCGCGGCTTTAACGCCAGGCGCCAGGTTGAGTTCGAAACGGGTAATGACAGGGCCTGGAGAGTAGTTGACCACGTCCGCTTTAATGCGGAAGTCAGCCAGACGCGCTTCTACCAGACGGGCCATTTGCTCCAGCGCGAAGGTATCGACCGGCTCAACTTCTGCTGGCGGCGGCGTTAACAGATCCAGCGACGGCAGAGGCGTGCTCGGACGTTGCAACGGACGGCTGTCACCGTTACGCATCAGCAGCGGATGAATGAGACTTTCCTGCGGCTGTGCCTGAGGTTGCTGGAATTGTGGCTGCTGTGGCTGCGCATAAGATTGTGGCGCAGGCTGCTGCGGCTGGGCGTAAGCCTGTGGCGCTGGGGCCGGCTGCTGGCGCACCGGCTCGGCTTCCGGCATGACGCTCGGTGTGAACAGCGGTTCGCTCGGACCATCATCGACCAGATCTTTCATCGGTGAGAATTCGAAATCCGACAGCGAGAACGGGTTCGCACCAGCAGGTTGCTCACCTGAATAGCGTTGCTGCTGGGTGGCCGCAAACTGGCGTGCTAATTCTGCCTCTGCGGCATCATCATCGTCCGCCTGAGCAGGATGATCGTGCTGATACTCCTCGCCATAGCGCTGATGCTGCTGTGCGGCGAACTGACGCGCCAGTTCGTCCTGCTGCATTTCATCTGCATCATCGTCGTAATCAGATTCACGGGCTTTCTCCTCAGCCATACGCTGAGAAGGCAGCTTAATGCCATAGGATGCCAGCTCGCGGCGGGTTGGCACACGCACGCGGTTAGGACGCGGCAACTGCGGGCCAATCCCCTCTTTTACCTGAGGACGTGGTGTTCCACCTGTCGCCAGGCTAAAGACCGGCGCCGCAGCCGAAGCGGCTGCTGTAGCCTGTTTCACGCTTTCTGCCACTGGTGCAACCGCAGACGTTGGAGTAACCGGCGGTGCGGAGACAGAAGGTGTATTCACAACAGGCTCCTGCACCGGCTCGGGAACAGGCTGATACCATGCTGCCAGTTGCTCGCGCTCACGGGCACGGCGCTCTTCAACCTCTTCGAAATAGTACATTGGCGGACGAGACGGTTTGACCTCTTCCACCACCTCAGGTTCTGGTTGAGGCGCGACGTAAGGCTCAGCAGGCGGAACAGGCTCAGGGACATACTCCTGATACGGTTGCGCGACGGGCTGCTCGTCGTACGGGTACCCCTGCGGCTCATGAACGGGCTCAGGCTGATAAGGTTGCTGCCACGGTTCCTGCTGGACCGGTGCATAGCTTTCTGGCTCTGGTGCGATAACCGGCTCTGGCGTATGAACGCCAGGCGCCGTTTGCCACTCTACCTGAGGCTGTTGAATAGCGGACTCGGGAGCGGGAACCGACGCAGACGGCATAACGGCTTCCGCTGGTGCAGCATAAGCCTGCGCCGCCGTGGTCGCGGCTGCCGCGGCGGCAACCGGTGCGGTAACAGAGTGACCGTTTAGCAGTGGATCATATTCATCAAAATCGCCCGGTGTGGCGCGACTGCCAGAGAAAAGCACATCATCAGGATCGACGGCGGCACCGGCTGAACGGTACTCAACATGATCGTCTTCGTCCATGCGTTTACCGGAGAAGAGCGCCGCATCGGTTTTACGGCCCAGCGGGTTGGCAAATTTCTCGGCGACGCGCTGACGGCGTGCCAGTGCTCCACGCAAAATACGTGCACGACGAGATTCACGACGCTGTACTGGCGCATCGTCTTCCTCTTCGTACTCATCTTCATATTCGTCTTCATCGACCCATGTGTCGTCACGACGGGTACGGTTGCTGGCAAAGGTCAGAATAGTGAGGACAAAACTGCCGATCTTCTCGGCAATGCTCACCCACGACCAGCCGGTGAACAGCGTTAATCCTGCCGCCCAGATACACAGCAATGCCAGGGTACCGCCGCTGCTGTGAAGCATAGGCTGTAACGCAGAGCTCAGCAGGCTACCGATGACCCCGCCAGACGCGAAATACCAGATGTCATCGGCGTTGATGGCTGCCAGCCCGCAGGAGGTGAGGATCAACGCCAGCGCGCCTATCAGGCGCAGCGAAACCGCGAAATAGTCGATGTAGTCGTCGTTCTGACGATGGCGCCAGGCAAACCAGCATCCGCCAATAATAATGACGGGAATGGTATAGGCCATCACACCGAAAATGAAAAACAGGGTGTCCGCAAGCCAGGCACCGGGAACGCCGCCTAAATTATGGATAGGCTCATGCCATGCAGTTTGTGACCAGCTGGGATCTGAGGGGTTGAAACTGAGTAAGGCTGCCATCAGCCAGACGGCAAAAAGGGCAATAACAATCAGCAACGCCTCAAGGAGCCGACGTCCGCTGCTTAGCTTCGATAATGTGACTTCTTTGTCTTCAGTGTATTCCTGGCTCAAGAAAGGCTCTCCAGGTATCAGGCATATCCTGCCTGTTTGCTAAAACGGACAACAGCGCCGGGACACCCCGGCACTGTTGCTGTATGGATTAACAGGAGTGTAATCAAACTACACTGATTTTGCACCTGTTCCGTGTTAGCGCGTCTTAATAACCAGACGATTGCTCTGTTTGACCTCTTCCATCACCACATAGGTACGGGTGTCGTTCACGCCTGGCAGACGCAGCAGGGTTTCACCCAGCAGCTTACGGTAGGCGGACATATCTGGTACGCGGGTTTTCAACAGGTAGTCGAAATCGCCAGAAACCAGATGACACTCTTGAATTTCTTCAAGTTTTTGTACAGCGGCGTTAAATTGCTCAAACACATCCGGTGCACCACGATTCAGAGTAATCTCAACAAATACCAGAAGTGAGGCATCCAGATAATGCGGGTTCAGCAGAGCCGTATAGCCCTGAATAAAACCCTGTCTTTCCAGTCGGCGCACACGCTCAAGGCACGGCGTCGGGGAAAGTCCCACACGTTTTGAAAGCTCGACGTTGGAAATACGCCCATCCTTTTGCAATTCATTAAGAATGTTACGATCGATACGGTCGAGATCTTTGCCAGGGCGCTTCTTGCTATCTACCATTATTATTGTCTCTCTGTATTCCTTCCCTACTCCTGCCTGGACCCTGTGCACATCACTGTTCAGAGCCTGTACCCGTTAGTCATCACATCGCCTGGTTATCTATTAGACGCGATGCGGATTCGGGTTCTGTTGGTAAGAAGACCGTTGCCCGAAGGCAGTCACCGACATCACGTATGGCGTCTGTCCACGCCATGCGTAGATTTCACTGACCCGGTAAAAATGGCATTTACATGCATGCCTATGCGGCACACGGTTAACGCGGTTTTTTTTCTTCCTTGAATGTTTTCGCAAAAGCGCAGGGGATTGTCAAAGCAAAACATCGATTTTTAGTACAACATGCCGGATATTCATTTCGGTGGGGTATTAATCCTCATTTTATTGCCTTATAAACAAGCGAATTTAAGAAGTAAGCCTGATGTTATAGCGCTCAATTTATCGTCATCGCCTATCGTACAGATTGAGATCAACATTGCTGTGCTCTTTTTTTACGGCAACAAATTCCCTACAATCCAGCCAACTGTCTGCCAACAACAATGGGGATCTCATGGGCACGGCCAAACACAGTAAGCTGCTAATTCTTGGTTCTGGACCTGCGGGATATACCGCGGCGGTCTATGCTGCACGCGCTAACCTGCAACCGGTTTTGATTACCGGTATGGAAAAAGGCGGTCAGCTGACCACCACCACTGAAGTGGAAAACTGGCCAGGCGACCCTAACGACCTGACCGGGCCGCTGCTGATGGAGCGTATGCACGAGCATGCGGCTAAATTCGAAACCGAAATTCTGTTCGACCATATTAACAAGGTCGATTTGCAGAACCGTCCGTTCCGCCTGACGGGCGACAGCGGCGAGTACACCTGCGATGCGCTGATCATCGCAACGGGCGCTTCTGCCCGCTACCTTGGCCTGCCGTCAGAAGAGGCGTTCAAAGGTCGCGGTGTTTCTGCCTGCGCAACCTGCGACGGTTTCTTCTATCGCAACCAGAAAGTCGCGGTCATCGGCGGCGGCAACACTGCCGTAGAAGAGGCGCTCTATCTGGCGAACATCGCTTCTGAAGTGCACCTTATCCACCGTCGCGACACTTTCCGCGCCGAGAAAATCCTGATCAAACGTCTGATGGATAAAGTGGCGAGCGGCAACATTGTGCTGCACACCAACCGTACGCTGGAAGAAGTGACGGGCGATCAGATGGGCGTTGCCGGTCTGCGTATTCGTGATACCCAGAACACCGATAACGTCGAAACGCTGGAAGTGGCGGGCCTGTTTGTGGCTATCGGCCACAGCCCGAACACGGCAATCTTCGAGGGGCAACTGGAGCTGGAAAACGGCTACATCAAAGTGCAGTCCGGTATTCACGGCAACGCGACCCAGACCAGCATCCCGGGTGTGTTCGCTGCTGGTGACGTAATGGACCATATTTACCGTCAGGCGATCACCTCCGCAGGCACCGGTTGCATGGCCGCGCTGGACGCTGAACGCTACCTTGATGGGCTGGCTGAACAAGGTAAATAATCTTTACAAGTCAGTAACAAACGTAAATAAAGGCGGCGATAAGTCGCCTTTATTGTCTCCTCGTTGTAACATTGCGCTGCCCACTTTCTAATAACATCACCTGCAAAGCACGCAATGGAAAAAACCCGTCAACAAGAGTTAACACGCTGGCTAAAACAGCAGAGCGTTCTTTCCCGCCGCTGGCTCATGATTTCCCGTCTTCTGGGACTGATCAGTGGTCTGTTGATTGTTGCCCAGGCATGGCTGCTGGCCCGCATTCTCAATCATATGATCATGGAGAACATTCCGCGTGAAGCGCTTCTGCTGCCCTTCATCGTCCTGATCCTGGTTTTCATTCTGCGCGCCTGGGTCGTCTGGCTGCGCGAACGCGTTGGTTTTCACGCAGGGCAGCATATTCGCTACGAAATTCGCCGACAGGTGCTTGATCGTCTTCAGGAAGCCGGGCCCGCATGGATCCAGGGAAAACCAGCCGGAAGCTGGGCAACGTTAATCCTTGAACAGATTGACGATATGCACGACTACTACGCCCGCTACCTTCCGCAGATGGCGCTGGCCGTCTGCGTCCCGCTGCTGATTGTGATAACCATTTTCCCTGTCAACTGGGTAGCTGCGCTGATCCTGCTGGGTACCGCCCCGCTGATACCTCTGTTTATGGCGATGGTGGGGATGGGAGCGGCCGATGCGAACCGCCGTAACTTCCTTGCGTTGGGTCGCCTGAGCGGCCATTTCCTTGACCGTCTGCGCGGGATGGAGACGTTACGCATTTTTGGCCGGGGTGAAGCCGAAACGGAAAACATTCGCCTGGCGTCGCAGGATTTCCGTCAGCGCACGATGGAAGTGTTACGTCTGGCGTTTCTGTCGTCTGGCGTACTGGAATTCTTTACCTCGCTCTCTATCGCCCTCGTGGCGGTCTATTTTGGTTTCTCGTATCTCGGCGCGCTGGATTTTGGTCATTACGGCACGGCGGTAACGCTGTCGGCCGGTTTCCTGGCGCTTATTCTGGCTCCGGAATTTTTCCAGCCGCTTCGCGATCTTGGCACCTTCTACCATGCCAAAGCGCAGGCCGTTGGCGCGGCTGACAGCCTGAAAACGTTCCTGGAGACGCCGTTGGCGCATCCGGAGCGGGGAGAGGTAACGCTGAACGCCAATGAACCCGTGACCATTGAAGCACGTGATTTCTCTATCCTGTCACCGGAAGGGAAAGTGCTGGCTGGCCCACTGAACTTTACCTTACCCGCCGGGCAACGGGTGGTGCTGGTAGGGACCAGTGGTTCAGGGAAAAGCTCGCTGATTAATGCGTTATCCGGTTTTATGGCTTATACCGGCTCACTGCGTATCAACAAAACCGAACTGCGCGATCTCGATCCAGACGCCTGGCGTAAACAGCTCAGTTGGGTGGGGCAAAACCCACAGTTGCCTGCCCCGACGCTGCGGGAAAATGTCCTGCTGGCTCGCCCGGATGCACGTGAAGACGAGTTGCAATCTGTTCTCGACCGCGCCTGGGTCAGCGAGTTTCTGCCGCTGCTTCCGCATGGCGTCGATACCGTTGTCGGCGATCAGTCTGCCGGGTTATCCGTGGGCCAGGCGCAGCGCGTGGCGGTCGCCCGCGCGTTGCTTAATCCATGCCAGTTAATGCTGCTGGACGAGCCAGCGGCCAGCCTGGATGCGCACAGTGAACAGCGCGTGATGGCGGCCCTGAACGCCGCCTCGCGGCAGCAAACCACCCTGATGGTCACTCATCAGCTGGAAGGCATTGCCGACTGGGACCAGATCTGGGTCATGGAAAACGGTCGTATTGTTGAGCAAGGCGATTACGCCTCTCTCGTTACCGCGCAGGGCCCCTTCGCTGCCCTGCTGGCGAATCGTCAGGAGGACATCTGATGCGTGCCCTGCTTCCCTATCTCGCGCTCTATAAACGCCACAAATGGATGCTGACGCTGGGCATCGTGCTGGCCATTGTGACCCTGCTTGCCAGCATCGGCCTGCTCACGCTTTCCGGCTGGTTCTTGTCTGCCTCTGCCGTGGCGGGGGTTGCCGGGCTCTACAGCTTCAACTACATGCTTCCGGCGGCGGGCGTCCGCGGCACCGCCATTACCCGTACGGCTGGACGGTACTTCGAGCGACTGGTCAGCCATGACGCGACATTCAGCGTGCTGCAACATCTGCGCATTTACACCTTCAGTAAACTGCTGCCCCTCTCCCCTGCCGGACTGGCGCGTTTTCGTCAGGGGGAATTGCTCAACCGTGTGGTTGCGGATGTCGACACCCTGGATCACCTCTACCTGCGCGTGATTTCCCCGATAGTCGGCGCGTTTGTGGTGATTGTGGTGGTCACGCTGGGTCTGTCGGTGCTGGATGTCGCTGTTGCGCTGACGCTGGGCGGGATCATGCTTTTGACGCTCATTATCCTGCCGCCGCTATTTTACCGCGCGGGTAAATCCACCGGAGAGAACCTGACGCGTCTGCGCGGGGAGTACCGCCAGCAGCTCACCTCCTGGTTACAGGGGCAGGCCGAACTGACGATATTTGGCGCCAGCGAGCGCTACCGTGCGCGAATGGAGAACACAGAACTGAACTGGCATGAAGCCCAGCGCCGTCAGTCTGAGCTTACCGCGTTCTCTCAGGCGCTTATGATGTTAATCGGGGGTGTCGCGGTCATCGCCATGCTCTGGATGGCGTCCGGTGGCGTTGGCAATAACGCACAGCCGGGCCCTCTGATTGCCTTGTTCGTATTCTGTGCCCTGGCGGCCTTTGAAGCGCTGGCGCCGGTGACGGGTGCCTTCCAGCATCTCGGTCAGGTCATCGCCTCCGCCCTGCGCATCACGGAGATTGCGGAGCAGGATCCGGAGGTGAAGTTCACCGCAGAGCAAACGGCCACGCCTGAGCAGGTTGCCCTGACGCTCAGTAACGTCACCTTCGCCTATGACAAGCAGGCACAGAATGCGCTGGAAGGCATCAGCCTCGCTGTGGATGCGGGTCAGCGGATTGCGATCCTCGGCCGTACCGGCTGCGGCAAATCCACGCTTTTGCAGTTGTTAACGCGAGCCTGGGATCCACAGCAAGGTCAGATTCAGTTTAACGGAACTCCGCTGGCAGACTTCAGCGAACAGGCGCTGCGCAAAACCGTCAGCGTGGTTCCGCAGCGCGTTCATCTCTTCAGCGCCACGCTGCGCGATAACCTGCTGCTGGCTGCACCGGAGGCCACTGATGACGTACTCCGCGCCATGCTGGAGCAGGTCGGGCTGCATAAGCTGCTTGAAGACGATGGCCTGAACAGCTGGCTGGGTGAAGGCGGTCGTCAACTCTCTGGCGGTGAGCTGCGTCGTCTGGCGATTGCGCGCGCGCTGCTGCATGACGCGCCGCTGATGTTGCTCGACGAGCCCACAGAAGGGCTTGATGCGACAACTGAAAGCCAGATCCTTGATTTACTTGCGAATGTTATGGTCGGTAAAACCGTCCTGATGGTGACACACCGCCTGCGTGGACTGGCAAGTTTTGATCGGATAATTGTGATGGACAACGGACACATTATTGAGCAAGGTAGTCACGCAGAGCTGTTGACGAAACAGGGTCGCTACTACCAGTTTAAACAGCGTCTGTAGACTATATTTGTAGCGTCCTCACTCGCGTACTGGAGTTTTGCTGTCATGCGCCTGGTCCAGCTTTCTCGTCATAACATTGCGTTCCCGTCGCCAGAGGGAGCGCTGCGTGAACCCAATGGGCTGCTGGCACTTGGCGGCGATCTCAGCCCTGCCCGGCTCCTGATGGCCTACCAGCGCGGCATATTCCCGTGGTTTTCACCTGGTGACCCTATTTTATGGTGGTCTCCCGATCCGCGCGCCGTGCTCTGGCCCACGCAGTTTCACCTGAGCCGCAGCATGAAGCGTTTCCACGCAAAGTCACCGTATCGGGTCACATTGAATCACGCCTTCGGTCAGGTGATAGATGGGTGTGCGGAAGACCGTCATGAAGGGACATGGATCACCCGCGATATCATCACTGCCTATCATCAACTGCACGAGCTTGGCTACGCCCACTCCATTGAGGTGTGGGAGGGTGGCGAGCTTGTTGGCGGTATGTACGGCGTCGCGCAGGGGACGTTGTTCTGCGGTGAGTCGATGTTCTCCCGGGCGGTAAACGCCTCGAAAACGGCCCTGCTGGTTTTCTGCCAGGAGTTTGCTCAGCGCGGCGGGCAGCTGCTGGATTGTCAGGTTCTGAACGAGCATACCGCCTCCCTCGGTGCGGTTGAAATCTCCCGCCGCCACTACATTGAGCACCTGGATAACTGCCGTCAGGAGAAGCTGCCGCGCGATTTTTGGGTACCGCGGACACTCTTTATGCCCAATGTCTAAATGTTTTCCGCATATTTTTTATGAGGGTGTTATAATTATGCCGCAGAGTAGCTTCTGCCTGTTGCCCCGCCGCCGTTTGGGACCTTCGCTTCAGATAACGTCCTGACGTTTATCCTGTTGTATCCCCTTTACGAATGCGCTTTCCGTTCGGTTGTACCGTGACGCTTGGGCAATGCGCCGAAACTGTTTTGCTGCGTTTTAAACGCGCAATTCTTTACTTAATTGATGAATTTCGGCATTATCTTGCCGGTTCAAAACTTGGTAGTGATACCCCAGAGGATTAGATGGCCAAAGAAGACAATATTGAAATGCAGGGTACCGTACTTGATACGTTGCCTAACACCATGTTTCGCGTAGAGCTGGAAAACGGTCACGTGGTAACTGCGCACATCTCCGGTAAAATGCGCAAAAACTATATCCGCATTTTGACGGGCGACAAAGTGACTGTTGAACTGACCCCGTACGACCTGAGCAAAGGCCGCATTGTCTTCCGTAGTCGCTAATTGTTTTCGCCTGTAATGGCAGATGAATATTAAAAAAGGCCGGGATAATCCCGGCCTTTTTTTTATTCATGGCTTCAGTGTTGGTGTATTGTCTTCCACGGTTGTACAGAGGCGCCAATTTATGGCTGTGGATTTATCCAGAACCAACATCGAACGAAACTGGAAAGCGCCTTGCAAAATTCCTCTGCGGCATGATGCCCTCTCCCACCGGGAGAGGGAGAAAAGCAGGCATAAAAAAACCGGGCTGATGCCCGGTTTTTAGACCTACGTAAGAAATCAGTGAGCCGCTTCCGGCTTGTGCTTCGCCGCACTCTGGAAATCGTACGTCAGTTCGTTCTTCGCCTGATCCAGTGCCACCGTCACCTGGCCGCCGTCCACCAGCGAGCCAAACAGCAGTTCGTTCGCCAGCGGTTTCTTCAGGTTGTCCTGAATCACACGCGCCATCGGACGGGCACCCATCGCACGGTCGTAGCCTTTCTCAGCCAGCCAGTTGCGGGCCTCCTGGCTCACTTCCAGCGACACGCCTTTCTGATCAAGCTGAACCTGCAGTTCGACAATGAACTTGTCCACCACCTGATGGATCACCTCGGTAGACAGGTGATCGAACCAGATAATGTTGTCCAGACGGTTGCGGAACTCCGGCGTAAAGATCTTCTTGATCTCTTCCATCGCATCGGTGCTGTTATCCTGGTGGATCAGGCCGATGGATTTGCGCTCGGTTTCACGGACACCGGCGTTAGTGGTCATCACCAGCACCACGTTACGGAAGTCCGCCTTGCGCCCGTTGTTGTCGGTCAGCGTCCCGTTGTCCATCACCTGCAGCAGGATGTTGAACACGTCCGGGTGTGCTTTCTCGATTTCATCGAGCAGCAGTACCGCATGTGGATGCTTGATCACCGCGTCGGTGAGCAGACCGCCCTGGTCAAAGCCCACGTATCCCGGAGGCGCACCAATCAGACGGCTGACGGTGTGACGCTCCATATACTCGGACATATCAAAGCGCAGCAGTTCAATGCCCAGCGCTTTGGAGAGCTGCACCGTTACTTCGGTTTTCCCGACACCGGTTGGACCGGCGAACAGGAACGAACCGACAGGCTTATGCTCATGCCCAAGTCCGGCACGGGCCATCTTGATCGCTTCGGTTAAGGCCTCAATGGCTTTATCCTGACCAAAGACCAGCATCTTCAGACGATTGCCAAGGGTACGCAGCGTGTCGCGATCGCTCTGAGAAACGCTCTTTTCAGGAATGCGCGCGATACGAGCCACTACGGACTCAATATCCGCCACGTTGACGGTTTTCTTACGCTTGCTGGCTGGCATCAGACGCGCACGCGCCCCTGCCTCGTCAATCACGTCAATCGCCTTATCCGGCAGATGACGATCGTTGATGTATTTCACCGCCAGCTCCACCGCCGCACGCACCGCTTTCGCGGTGTAACGCACGTCGTGGTGCGCTTCATACTTCGGTTTCAGGCCGTTGATGATCTGCACCGTTTCCTCGACGGACGGTTCAGTGACATCGATTTTCTGGAAGCGACGTGCCAGGGCACGATCCTTCTCAAAGATATTGCTGAACTCCTGGTATGTGGTCGAGCCAATCACCCGGATCTTGCCGCTGGAGAGCAGCGGTTTGATCAGGTTAGCGGCGTCCACCTGCCCACCCGAAGCGGCACCCGCACCGATGATGGTATGTATTTCATCGATAAACAGGATGCTGTTGGTATCCTGCTCCAGCTGTTTTAACAGCGCCTTGAAGCGTTTTTCAAAATCACCACGGTATTTGGTGCCCGCCAGCAAAGAGCCGATATCCAGCGAGTAGATGGTGCAATCGGCAATCACTTCCGGTACGTCGCCCTGCACAATGCGCCAGGCGAGACCCTCGGCAATCGCGGTTTTACCCACGCCCGATTCCCCCACCAGCAGCGGGTTATTTTTGCGGCGACGGCACAGCACCTGAATCGCGCGCTCCAGCTCTTTATCGCGACCAATCAGCGGGTCGATACCGCCAACGCGAGCAAGCTGATTAAGGTTGGTGGTGAAGTTTTCCATACGATCCTCCCCGCCTGCTTGCTCTTCATTGTTATTGACCTGATTGCTGGGATCCGATGCCTGGTTAGGCTCGTCTTTGCGCGTGCCGTGGGAAATAAAGTTAACCACATCGAGTCGGCTGACTTCATGTTTGCGCAGCAGGTAGGCCGCCTGCGACTCCTGCTCGCTGAAGATGGCGACCAGGACGTTTGCGCCCGTCACTTCGCTACGTCCGGAAGACTGGACGTGGAATACCGCGCGCTGCAGCACACGCTGGAAGCTGAGCGTCGGCTGTGTGTCGCGCTCTTCTTCACTGGCTGGCAGCACCGGTGTCGTTTGTTCGATGAAGGCTTCGAGTTCCTGACGTAGCGCCACCAGATCCACGGAGCAAGCTTCCAGCGCTTCGCGGGCAGATGGGTTGCTAAGCAGTGCGAGCAGTAAATGCTCGACGGTCATAAACTCATGTCGGTGCTCACGCGCTCTGGCGAAAGCCATATTTAAACTGAGTTCCAGTTCTTGATTGAGCATAGGCACCTCCCCCAATTTTATGCCTTATCAGGCCTTTTCCAGCGTACACAGCAACGGATGCTCGTTCTCCCTCGCATAGTCGTTCACCATCGCCACTTTGGTTTCTGCCACCTCGGCGGTAAAGATGCCGCAGATAGCTTTGCCACGATAATGAACGGTAAGCATCAGTTGCGTTGCACGTTCTACATCATAAGAAAAGAACTTTTGTAGCACGTCAATAACAAATTCCATCGGCGTGTAATCATCGTTCATTAACATAACTTTATACATAGATGGCGGTTTTAGCGCGTCACGCACTTTGTCTTCCGCCAGCTGGTCAAAATCCAGCCAGTCGTTGGTCTTACCCATTTTGCATAACCACTATGAATCTACCTCAGATGTTAGATAACAATCATCTATTACTGTCATCCGCGATGTCTGTCACAAACTGTTGCAATAGCGTTAACTGCTTCAAACTTTGGTTGATTATTGTCCCATCTCCAGCGCCAAACGCTTGACGATGTCTTTCGATTCTCTAAATTGTACAAGCGTGAGATGGCGAGGTTTTGAACAGCCCCCACTCCACCACCGGTTCATTCCATCTTAACTTATAAGATTTACGAAGGATGTCGAAGCATGGAAATGGGTACTGTTAAGTGGTTCAACAACGCCAAAGGGTTTGGCTTCATCTGCCCCGAAGGCGGCGGCGAGGATATATTCGCTCACTATTCCACCATTCAGATGGATGGTTACAGAACGCTCAAAGCCGGGCAGTCCGTCCGGTTCGATGTACATCAGGGACCCAAAGGCAATCACGCAAGCCTTATCGTACCGATTGAAGCAGAAACGGTTGCTTAGCTCTCTGTTTTATTGTGTACATCCTGCAGTCAAAATGCCAGCCCGATCGGCTGGCATTTTTATTTTCGGGTTATTCCCGAGCCAGCGCATCCACCGGATCCAGCCGCGCCGCGTTGCGGGCCGGCAGCCAACCAAACAAGATGCCGGTAAAGGTCGAGCATAAAAATGCGGTAAGAATGGCCACCGGTGAAAACCCAATCTCCCAGCCGGGTAAGAAAATCTGCAGGGCAAAGGCGATCATCATCGACAGCGCAATCCCCATGGCGCCGCCCACCAGACACACCAGCACCGCTTCAATCAAAAATTGCTGCAGCACGTCGCTGGCTCTGGCCCCAACCGCCATGCGAATACCAATTTCCCGGGTACGTTCCGTCACCGAGACCAGCATGATATTCATTACCCCGATACCGCCAACGACCAGCGAAATCACCGCCACCAGCGTGAGGAACAGCTGAAGAGTACGTGTGGTCTTTTCCGCCGTTTTCAAGAGGCCGTCCATATTCCAGGTGAAGAAATCCTTCTTCCCGTGACGCAGGGTTAAGAGCCGCTCAAGCTGCTGTTCGGCCAGCGCGCTGTCGTAGCCCTCCTTCACGCGCACGGTGATGGAGTTCAGCCACGACTGCCCCATAATCCGCCCGGAAATGGTGCTGTACGGTAGCCAGACCCGCAGGATCTTGCTGCTACCAAACATGGACTGCTTCTCTTCCGCCACGCCAATCACGGTGGCTGGCATGTTCCCTACGAGGATCACTTCGCCCACGACGTTGGTTTTATTGGGGAAGAGCTGTCTGCGCGAGTTCGCGTCCAGTACCACCACCTGCGCCCTGCCCGCCAGCTGTTCGGCGTTGAAGGTCGCCCCTTCGCTGAAGGTCATGCCGTAGACGTTAAAATAATCTCCGCTGACGCCGTTCGCGCTGGCGGCAACGTCCACGTTACCCACGCGCAGGCGAAGGTTTTGCGACACGGCAGGCGTCGCCGAATTGACCCACGGCTGTTTCTGAATGGCCGCCAGGTCGTCGTATTTCAACGCCTGCTGATACTGCGGTTCGTCATCACCAAAGTCTTTCCCGGGATAGACGTCAATGGTGTTGGTCCCGATAGCGCGGATATCCGCCAGCACCAGCTGTTTGGCTGCATCGCCCACCACCACAATCGACACCACCGATGCAATACCGATGATGATCCCAAGCATGGTCAGCAGGGTGCGCATTTTATTGGCCGCCATCGCCAGCCAGGCCATGGTCAGCGCCTCGCGAAAACCGCTGGAAAACTGTCCCCAGCCGGTTGCAGCAGGCAAGGCTTCTTTTGGCGCGGCCGCTCTGGACGCACGCGGCGGCGGGTTGCTCACCAGCTCGCCGTCGTGGATCTCGATAATGCGCTCAGCCTGCGCCGCCACCTGCGGATCGTGAGTCACGATAATGACCGTGTGCCCCTGATCGCGAAGCTGATGGAGGATCGCCATCACCTCTTCACCGGAATGGCTGTCGAGCGCTCCGGTGGGTTCATCGGCCAGGATCACCTGCCCGCCGTTCATCAGCGCACGGGCAATACTCACGCGCTGCTGCTGACCGCCAGAAAGCTGTGAGGGCTGATACTCTACCCGCTCCGCCAGGCCAAGACGCGTTAACAGCGCCTGCGCCCGCGCAAGGCGTTTCTTGCGCTCCACACCTGCATAGACCGCCGGGACCTCCACGTTCTGCGCCGCACTCAGGTGAGAGAGCAGATGGTAACGCTGAAAGATAAAGCCGAAGTGTTCCCGACGCAGCTTTGCCAGCGCGTCGCCGTCCAGAGTGGAAACGTCCGTTCCGGCCACGCGGTAGGTACCGCTGGTCGGTTTATCCAGACAGCCAAGAATGTTCATCAGCGTCGATTTACCGGAACCCGACGCGCCAACAATCGCCACCATCTCGCCCGCTTCCACGCGCAGGGAGATGCCCTTCAGCACCTCCACCGGACCATCGCCCGACGGATAGCTGCGACGAATATCAGTCAGCTCAAGCAACGCCGTCATTTCGCCGCTCCGGGCAGGGTTTCGCTGGTGACTACCTCGTCACCCTCTTCCAGCCCTTTCACCACCACCACGTCGGTATCGTTGCGTGCGCCAATCACCACTTCACGCTCGCGCGTTTCGCCGTTGCGTAGCACCTTCACCTTATAGCGGTTATCCCCGGCGGATTCCCCCAGCGCTGAGAGCGGAACGGTCAGCACGTTTTTGACGCCGGTCAGCTGAATATGGACCTGCGCGGTCATATCCAGACGCAGCACGCCCTGCGGGTTGGGGACTTCAAAACGGGCATAGTAGAAGATCGCATCGTTCACTTTTTCCGGCGTAGGCAGAATGTCCTTCAGCACGCCTTCATAGCGCGTCTGCGGATCGCCCAGTACGGTAAACCAGGCGTTCTGCCCCGGCTTAAGATGGATAACATCCGCCTCGGAAACCTGCGCTTTCACCAGCATAGTGCTCATGTCCGCCAGCGTCAGAATGTTCGGCGCCTGTTGGGCGGCAATCACCGTCTGACCCTGAAGCGTGGTGATCTGGGTCACTTCCCCGGCCATGGGCGCCACAATCTTCGTATAGTCGAGGTTGGTTTTCGCCGTATCCAGCGAGGCCTGGTTGCGCTTGATTTGCGCGTCAATGGTGCCAATCTGAGCCTGTTTCACCGCCAGTTCGGTGGCGGCCGTGTCGAGATCCTGTTTCGAGATCGCCTGCGTTTTGGCCAGCGCCTGCTGACGCGTCAGGGTCACCTGGGCAAGATTACGTTCCGCCAGCGCCTGCGCACGCTGCGCGCGCAGCTCCATCAGCGTGGCCTCCACTTCCCGGATCTGGTTTTCAGCCTGTTCCGGGTCGATAACGCCGAGCAGCTGCCCCTTTTTCACCTTATCGCCAATCTCAACGGACAGCGTTTTTAACTGCCCGCTAACCTGTGCACCCACGTCAACCTTGCGCAGCGCATCAAGTTTGCCGGTCGCCAGCACGTTTTGCTGCAATTCACCCGGACGGACGATCAGCGTTTGATACTGCGGAACCGGCGCGTTGAGCACTTGCCATAACCAGTATCCGGCCGCTATCACCACTATCGCCAGCAGCAGAAACCACTTTCTGCGTTTTCCCTTAAGGTTCATAAATATTCCAAATAATTATTCTGGCTTACATCAACGTCGATTCTATCTAAACCACTCCTCAACGAAACCCCTGAATTCAGGAAATGCCTGGATTTGTTGACACAACGTTGACAAAGGGCCTGCTGAAATAACGCCATTCCATAAGAAGCAGGATCTCACATGTCTTCCATCGTCGATACACCGTATTCCACTCTGTCGCAGCCTAAATCCGGCTGGCAGCTGTTTAAAAGTCTGGTCACTGGCGCCATTACGCCGGGCCTGGCATGGCAAAATCCCGCCTATCGACGTAAGTTTGCGCTTCGCACGCTGGCCACACCGCTCAGCACCGCACGTCTGCTCTCAAGCCTGGCAAAGCAGCCCCGTTTGATGCAAATGCTGCAGGTCCAGCCTGGCCTGCCCTGTCGCCTGCATCGCCCTTGGCTGACCGTGAATATGGATCGCCCGCATGCGCTGGAAGCCCTGAACTGGCACTACCAGACCATGAGTGACCACCTGCCGGCCGCGCTGCTCAAAGGCTATCTTTCTAAGCAGGGCGTGACGCTCCTGACCTTAACCGGTAAGGATGAACAGCAGTTTACCGTTCGGTTGTGCGCCGATGCGTTCCTGGATAAAGAGGGAGAAGCTACCCTCTTTTTCAGTGACCAACAGGATACCGTGCTGGCAGAAATAACGTTTACGCTGTGCCCGTTTGAAGGCAAAAGCACACTCTTTATCGGCGGTCTGCAGGGGGCGAAAGCCCACGTTCCGCATGAGCTGATCCAGAAGGCAACCAAGGCGTGCCATGGCCTTTTCCCGAAACGACTGCTGGTTGAAGCTGTCATGACGCTCGGCAGCGCCTTTCCGGTGGAGCAGATTGTAGCGGTGAGTAATGCCACCCACATCTATCGCAGCTGGCGATATCGCAAGAAAAAAGAGGGGAAACTGCTGGCGGATTACGACAGCTTCTGGATCTCCCTCGGCGGACACAAACAGGATAACGGTAACTTTGAACTGCCGCTTGCCATGCCGCGTAAGTCCATGGAAGAGATTGCCAGTAAAAAACGCGCGGAATATCGCCGCCGCTATGAGCTGCTGGATAGCCTGACAGAGCAGGTCACCCAGGCAACCCGACGTTAATCGGCTTTCCCGCGTGCCAGCCACAGGACGCGGGAGAACATTTTACGCAGCAGAGTAGGCACCGATTCGATCCCTCTCCGCCCTGCTTCTGTTGCCACTTCAATGGCTAAATCCGGTTTTGAAGAGCGGTGGATCGCTTTGGCGATCACGCGCCGCATGTTCATCGGCACATCAACCGGCACCATCGCTATCCTGTGGAACACGTCGTCGAACCCCTGGCGATACATAAAGTGCTCCATGTCCATGGCGGGCAGCATGGTTAAATGATCCCGCTCTTCTTCTCGCTCATCGTTCAACAGGCTGCGCACGGTGGATGCGTATTTTTTACCCGCCTCATCGCCGTCGACCAGCACGTGCCATTCTATGCCCATCCGCCGGGCGAATTTGATCAGCGGCTTTAACCCTGACTGCGCAAACTCGATGACCTTAATCCCCTCCGCATCAAAATGGTGGCCGCACTGGCGCGCCAGCTCGTTGATGACCCAGGTCTCGGTTTCCCCCTCCACCAGAAGCCAGCAGCGGGCAAAAAGCGACGAGGCGCGATTAAAGCGGATATGAAACGCAATACGGCGACCATCCTCGGCATTCATCCCTCCCGGCCCCAGCCGGTAAGCAGAAACGCGCGATGATTCACGCACCAGGCGGCAAACATACTCGACCGGCGTCAGCGACAACAACTCGCCGGAATTGGTGGTAGTAATGCGCTGAAGCGGCAGCAGATTCAACAGGTGCCAGGCAACGGAGAGCATGATGGGGTGCAGACGTGTTTCCGGATCTTCCACCAGCAGCAGCGGACGCGCATCGCGATCCAGACGGACGGTTCCCTTGGCCTGCAGAAGGGTGGAAAATAGCCCCAGCAAAATCACCCGATGAGTGCGTCCGCCGGGCCGGTCGATCATCCGGTTAATAATATCGAGATAGCGCCAGCTTCGTTGCTCATCATGGGATCGACGGCGCATCAGACGATGGCGCGACTGCGAGGTTCCCTGCTCGGAAAAATAGTGCTCCAGCAGTTGCACCATGGCAGAGAGCCCCTGGCGGATTTGCCCATCGGTGAGATTTTGCGGACGCGAAACCAGCTCGCGTGCCAGGAAATCAAGCTCGCGGGCGGTGACTTCTACTTCCGGCATATGCGGCACGGTACCGTTACGGATACGCCGCATAAAACGCGCATCGCGCAAGCGTAGCACCGGCATCAAACGAATCAGATGCCGGGCGAGCTCGTCGATATTGTCCAGCGGTATGGGGTTGCCTTTCTGGTCGAGAAATTCACGCAGGGTCAGCACCCCTTCATTCTCTGACATCTCGCCTTCCAGACGATAAAAAATACGGTGGAAGCCATCGTCGCTCTGAACCCAGCACGGTGACATCGGGCGGAAGCGACGCACCCGGTGACGCCCCGGCTCGGATTCGCGGAACGTCAGAATGATATGGAGATGCTTCTCACGGCCGTTGACATCGCCGGGCGGAAACCAGAAATCATCATGAACGAAGTGATACAAATCGCCCTCGGGCGAAAGCAGCAGCGTCAGCGCGTCCAGCAGGCTGGACTTACCCCAGGCGTTCTCGCCGATGAGGACGTTATTCTGCTCCAGCTGGAGTGACAGACGGTTTATACCGCGAAACCCGACAATTTCCACACGTTCGAGAAGCATACATCCCCCGAGAAATGATCACTTTTTCCTTTAAGTTATCAGCAGTATAGCGGGAGGATGCCGCACAGAACACTGTCAGGCCTCCTGATTATTTTGTCTCAGCACAAAAAATTCAGAATTTACGTGCAAGGTTTCATTTGAAATAGTCTCAATAGCACCACAAACTATTGCCCGCAAATTGGACTATGATCTATTCACCTCCAGTTTGAACAAGGATTGACATCACATTGCCTTAAATCAAATTATCCGAATTTATTTAAGTGGCGAAGGGGTGTTGTTGGTTTCTAAAATAATGGCTCTTTGAGTCGTCATCCCTTTATGGCGATATATCCCGCGCGCGGGAAAGCGTGCGGTAGTTAATTGAGGTGGTTATGTTCAGAAAATTAGCAGCAGAATGCTTTGGTACATTCTGGCTGGTGTTTGGTGGCTGCGGTAGTGCCGTTCTGGCAGCAGCATTTCCGGAACTCGGCATTGGTTTTGTCGGCGTCGCGCTGGCATTTGGTTTAACGGTATTAACCATGGCCTTCGCCGTAGGACATATTTCCGGTGGTCATTTTAACCCGGCCGTGACATTAGGCTTATGGGCTGGTGGTCGCTTCCCGGCCAAAGAGGTCATTGGCTATATTGTCGCTCAGGTTGTGGGCGGTATTATTGCTGCCGCGGTGCTGTACGTGATTGCCAGCGGTAAAGCCGGCTTTGACGCCGCAGCCAGCGGTTTTGCTTCCAACGGCTTCGGTGAGCACTCGCCTGGCGGCTACTCTATGCTCTCTGCCATTGTGATTGAAATTGTGCTGACCGCCGGCTTCCTGCTGGTGATCCACGGCGCGACCGACAAATACGCCCCTGCGGGCTTCGCGCCTATCGCCATTGGTCTGGCACTGACGCTTATTCACCTGATCTCCATTCCGGTGACCAACACCTCGGTGAACCCGGCGCGCAGCACCGCCGTCGCCATCTTCCAGGGCGGTTGGGCACTTGAGCAGCTGTGGCTGTTCTGGGTAATGCCGATCGTCGGCGGTATTCTGGGCGGCGTGCTGTATCGCACCCTGCTGGAAAAACGCGATTAATCTTTCCCTCCCTCTCCCTGTGGGAGAGGGCCAGGGTGAGGGCAACAGGCCGGGTAAGGCGCAGCCGCCACCCGGCTTTCTTTTGCCGCTTTACTGAACAGCCTTTATTGGGTAGTGTCTCTGGCGCTCAACAGCTACTCACAAGGACCGGTTGTTCATGTTCTCAGGACTCCTCATTATTCTGCTGCCCCTGATTGTGGGCTATCTTATCCCGCTGCATCAGGCATCGGCATTACGGCTTATCAACCGTTTTCTCAGCTGGATTGTTTACGTCATTCTGTTCTTTATGGGGATTAGCCTGGCCTTTCTGGATAACCTGGCGACCAATCTGCTTTCCATCCTGCATTATTCTGCGGTCACTGTTGTGGTTATTTTGCTCTGCAATATCGCCGCCTTATTCTGGCTTGAGCGCACTATTCCGTGGAAAAATCATCACCATCAGGAAAAACTGCCTTCCCGAATTGCGATGGCGCTGGAATCATTAAAACTGTGCGGCGTCGTGGTGCTCGGTTTTGTCCTTGGGCTCACCGGATGGCCTTTTTTGCAGCACGCCACCGAAGCCAGCGAATATACCCTGATCTTCCTGCTGTTCCTTATTGGTATCCAGTTACGCAATAATGGCATGACCCTGAAACAGATTGTCCTGAATCGTCGGGGAATGATTGTTGCCGTTATTGTGGTCGCCAGTTCAATGGTAGCAGGCGTCATTAACGCCTTGATTCTCGACCTGCCGCTCAAAACCGGCCTGGCCATGGCCTCCGGATTTGGCTGGTATTCCCTCTCCGGTATTCTGCTAACCGAGTCGTTTGGCCCTGTTATTGGCAGCGCCGCCTTCTTTAACGACCTGGCGCGGGAGTTAATCGCCATCATGCTGATCCCGGGTCTGGTTCGCCGCAGCCGCTCTACCGCGCTGGGTCTGAGCGGGGCGACGTCGATGGACTTTACCCTGCCGGTATTACAACGCTCTGGCGGGCTGGAAATGGTGCCCGCCGCCATCGTACACGGCTTTATTCTGAGCCTGCTGGTGCCTGTTCTGATGGCCTTTTTCTCCGCCTGATACCTCTCTGGCGGTAGGGTTCCTGCCGCCAAAATTGCGCTAAATCAATCTCCCTCTACTTTGTCAAAAAAAGCCCTTTTCACCGCCCGGACACAGGCATAACCTTAAACATGTATATCAAATATAACTTTAACAGGTGTGATTATGTTTTGTGTGCAATGTGAACAAACTATCCGTACCCCGGCAGGCAATGGCTGTTCTTACGCGCAGGGTATGTGCGGTAAAACCGCAGAAACATCAGACCTGCAGGATCTGCTGATTGCTGCCCTGCAGGGGCTTTCCGCCTGGGCATTCAAAGCCCGCGAGTACGGTATTGTCGACCACTACGTAGACAGCTTTGCGCCGCGCGCCTTTTTCTCCACGCTGACTAACGTTAACTTTGATTCGCCGCGCATTGTCGGGTACGCCCGTGAAGCGATTGCCCTGCGCGAAGCGCTGAAAGCGCAGTGCCTGAATGCCGATGCCAGCGCCCGCGTGGACAACCCGATGTCAGAACTGCAGCTGGTGAGTGACGACCTGGGCGAATTACAGCGTCAGGCCGCAGAATTTACCCCGAACAAAGACAAAGCCGCGATTGGCGAGAACATTCTCGGCCTGCGCCTGCTGTGCCTGTACGGCCTGAAAGGTGTCGCAGCCTATATGGAGCACGCGCACGTGCTTGGCCAGTACGATAACGACATCTACGCGCAGTACCACAAAATCATGGCGTGGCTGGGCACCTGGCCTGCCGATATGAATGCGCTGCTTGAGTGCTCTATGGAAATCGGCCAGATGAACTTCAAAGTGATGAGCATTCTGGATGCCGGTGAAACCAGCACCTACGGTCATCCAACGCCAACGCAGGTCAATGTGAAAGCGACCGAAGGCAAATGTATTCTCATCTCCGGCCACGACCTGAAAGATCTCTACAACCTGCTGAAGCAGACCGAAGGCACCGGCGTTAACGTCTATACCCACGGCGAAATGCTGCCCGCACACGGCTACCCGGAACTGCGTAAATTCAAACATCTGATCGGGAACTACGGCAGCGGCTGGCAGAATCAGCAGGTTGAGTTCGCCCGCTTCCCGGGCCCGATTGTGATGACCTCTAACTGCATCATCGACCCGACCGTCGGCGCGTATGATGACCGCATCTGGACCCGCAGCATCGTCGGCTGGCCGGGCGTGAGCCACCTTGAAGGTGACGATTTCGGTCCGGTGATCGCCCAGGCGCAGCAGATGGCAGGCTTCCCGTACAGCGAAATTCCGCACCTCATCACCGTTGGCTTTGGCCGCGAAACGCTGCTCGGCGCCGCAGATTCGCTGATTGACCTCGTCAGCCGTGAAAAACTGCGCCACATCTTCCTGATTGGCGGCTGTGACGGCGCGCGCAGTGAGCGTAACTACTTCACCGATTTCGCCACCCGCGTGCCGGAAGATTGCCTGATCCTGACGCTGGCCTGCGGTAAATACCGTTTCAACAAGCTGGACTTCGGCAACATTGAAGGGCTGCCGCGTCTGGTGGATGCTGGTCAGTGTAACGATGCCTATTCGGCCATCATTCTGGCGGTCACGCTGGCGGAGAAACTGGGCTGCGGCGTGAACGATCTGCCGCTGTCGCTGGTGCTCTCCTGGTTCGAGCAGAAAGCGATTGTGATCCTGCTGACCCTGCTCTCTCTGGGCGTAACCAATATCGTCACCGGCCCAACCGCGCCAGGCTTCCTGACGCCGGACCTGCTGGCCGTGCTGAACGAGAAATTCGGTCTGCGTTCCGTGACCACCGTAGAAGAAGATATGCAGCAACTGCTGAGCGCGTAAGGAGTATTTCATGACCATGCCAACCTCTCAGTGCCCGTGGCGGATGCAGGTTCATCACATCCATCAGGAGACGCCGGATGTGTGGACGCTGTCGCTGCTGTGCCATGACTACTACCCGTACCGTGCCGGTCAGTATGCGCTGGTCAGTGTCCGCAACGCGGCGGACACATTGCGCGCCTATACGATCTCCTCGACGCCGGGCGTGAGCGAATACATTACGCTCACTATCCGCCGCATCGATGACGGTGCAGGCTCGCAGTGGCTCACGCGCGACGTCAAGCGCGGGGATTACATCTGGCTGTCTGACGCGCAGGGGGAATTTACCTGTGACGACAAAAGCGAAGATAAATTCCTGCTGCTGGCCGCGGGCTGTGGCGTCACGCCGATCATGTCAATGCGTCGCTGGCTGACCAAAAATCGCCCGCAGGCCGACGTGCAGGTGATCTACAGCGTGCGTTCGCCGGACGATGTGATCTTTGCCGATGAGTGGCGCAACTACCCGGTGACGCTGGTGGCAGAGCACAACGCGACGCACGGTTTTGTCGAGGGACGTCTGAGCCGCGAGCTGTTGCAACGCGTGCCCGATATAGCGAACCGTACGGTGATGACCTGCGGCCCGGCACCGTATATGGAGATTGTGGAACAGGAAGTGAAAGCCCTGGGCGTAACCCGCTTCTTCAAAGAGCAGTTCTTCACGCCGGTGGCAGAGGCGGCAACCAGCGGAATTCAGTTCACCAAACTGCAACCGGCACAAACCTTCTTTGGCCACGTGGGCACCACGCTGCTGGAGGCGCTGGAAAGCAATAAGGTGCCCGTGGTGGCTGCCTGTCGCGCGGGCGTATGCGGATGCTGTAAAACGAAGGTAGTCTCCGGGGAGTACAGCGTGACCAGCACCATGACGCTGACCGATGCAGAAATTGCTGAAGGTTATGTGCTGGCGTGCTCATGTCATCCGCAGGGGGACCTGGTCCTTGCATAAACGTTAAATGTTCGATCGTAGGCCCGGTAAGCGTCAGCGCCACCGGGCTTTTTGTCGGGTGGCACTACGTTTACCCGACCTACAACAACCCTATCGCCACGCAGGACCTTTCCCTACCGCGTACCGCCCTGCCCCTAAAAACGCCACCGCCAGCGAGCCGATAAAGAAGTACACCAGGCTCTCAATGGCCCACGCACCGACGGCATCGAGTGCAAAGGTTTTGCCCGTGCCCACCATCAGCCATGCCACAATCATGGTAAACGCCAGTACCAGCGCCGCCGGGCGCGTAAAGAGGCCGACAATGATCAGGATCGGTGCCACCACTTCGCCAATCAATACGCCGTACGCAATAAACCCCGGCAGCCCTTTTTCCACCAGCAGGCCGCTGATAAAGCCCACACCGCCAAATAACTTGTGTAATCCGTGAAACAACATCAGCCCACCGACGGCAAGTCGTAACAAGAGTTTGCCGAGATCGTCGCACGTTAGCTTTTCGTTTACAGCAATTAACAATGATTTAACCATCTGAAATGATTCCCGTTTTCACCCAATCTGTCGCCAGATTATGCCGAATCATTGCCGGTGAAAACCACCCTGAAATGAGGGGTATTGTGCAGGCAATACAGTGACTTTCTTCTAAGCTTGTAAGCGATATCACAAAAAGGAGACGGACAACCATGAAACAAACCGTGGCTGCATACATAGCGAAGACCCTTGAACAGGCAGGTGTAAAACGTATCTGGGGCGTAACCGGCGATTCACTGAACGGGCTGAGCGACAGCCTCAACAAGATGAAAACCATTGAATGGATGCCGACCCGTCATGAAGAGGTCGCCGCCTTTGCCGCCGGAGCCGAAGCACAGCTCACCGGGGAGCTGGCCGTCTGCGCCGGGTCGTGTGGTCCAGGGAACCTGCACCTGATTAACGGGCTGTTCGACTGTCACCGCAATCACGTGCCGGTGCTGGCAATTGCCGCCCATATTCCCTCATCTGAAATCGGCAGTGGCTATTTTCAGGAGACGCATCCGCAGGAGCTGTTCCGTGAATGCAGCCACTATTGCGAGCTGGTGTCCTCGCCGGAGCAGATCCCGCAGGTTCTGGCGATAGCCATGCGCAAGGCGGTGCTGAACCGCGGTGTTTCTGTGGTCGTGATCCCGGGGGATGTGGCGCTCAAGGCTGCGCCCGAAGGGGCCAGCACCCACTGGTATCACGCCCCCCAGCCGGTCGTTACCCCAGCTGAAGAGGAGCTGAAAAAACTGGCGCAACTGCTGCGTTACGCCAGCAATATCGCCCTGATGTGCGGCAGCGGCTGTGCTGGCGCGCACAAGGAACTCCTTGAATTTGCGGGTAAGCTAAAAGCCCCAATTGTTCATGCCCTGCGCGGCAAAGAGCACGTCGAGTACGATAACCCTTACGACGTGGGCATGACCGGGCTGATCGGTTTTTCGTCCGGCTTCCATACCATGATGAATGCCGACACGCTGATTCTGCTCGGTACCCAGTTCCCCTATCGCGCGTTCTACCCGACGGATGCCAAAATCATTCAGATCGATATTAACCCGGCCAGCATCGGTGCACACAGCAAGGTCGATATGGCGCTGGTGGGCGACATTAAATCCACCCTTGCCGCCCTGCTGCCGCTGCTGGAAGAGAAAACGGATCGTAAATTCCTCGACAAAGCCCTGAGCGATTACCGCGATGCGCGTAAGGGGCTGGACGAACTCGCCAAACCGAGCGACAAAGCGATCCACCCGCAGTATCTCGCGCAGCAGATCAGCCACTTCGCGGACGACGATGCCATCTTTACCTGCGACGTCGGCACGCCAACCGTCTGGGCGGCACGCTACCTGAAGATGAACGGCAAACGCCGCCTGCTCGGCTCGTTCAACCACGGCTCGATGGCCAACGCCATGCCACAGGCGCTGGGTGCCAAAGCCACCGCCCCGGAGCGTCAGGTGGTGGCGATGTGCGGTGACGGCGGATTCAGCATGCTGATGGGCGATTTCCTGTCGGTGGTGCAGATGAAGTTGCCGCTGAAAATCGTGGTCTTCAATAACAGCGTGCTGGGCTTTGTGGCGATGGAGATGAAGGCCGGGGGCTATCTGACGGACGGCACCGAACTGCACGACACCAACTTTGCCCGCATTGCCGAAGCCTGCGGCATAACCGGTATCCGCGTGGAGAAAGCCTCCGAGGTGGATGAAGCTCTGCAACGGGCGTTTTCCATCGACGGCCCGGTGCTGGTGGATGTGGTGGTCGCCAAAGAGGAGCTGGCCATCCCGCCGCAGATCAAGCTGGAGCAGGCCAAAGGCTTCAGCCTCTACATGCTGCGGGCGATCATCAGCGGCCGCGGCGATGAAGTGATCGAACTGGCAAAAACTAACTGGCTCAGGTAAAACATTTCGCATGACCTCTTAAAATAAAGGGATGTGAAATGATTGATTTACGCAGTGATACCGTTACCCGTCCGAGTCGCGCCATGCTCGAAGAGATGATGGCCGCCCCGGTCGGGGACGACGTCTACGGTGACGATCCAACGGTCAACGAACTGCAGCGCTATGCCGCAGAACTCAGCGGTAAAGAGGCCGCCCTGTTCCTGCCCACCGGAACGCAGGCCAACCTGGTGGCGCTGCTCAGCCACTGCGAACGCGGTGAAGAGTACATCGTCGGCCAGGGAGCGCATAACTACCTGTACGAAGCGGGCGGCGCGGCGGTGCTCGGCAGCATTCAGCCGCAGCCGATCGACGCCGCACCGGACGGCACTCTCCCGCTCGACAAGGTCGCCGCAAAAATCAAAGCCGACGACATCCACTTCGCCCGCACCAAATTACTCAGCCTTGAAAACACCCACAACGGCAAAGTCCTGCCGCGCGAGTACCTCAAAGCGGCGTGGGAATTTACCCGCGAGCGCAGGCTCGGCCTGCACGTGGACGGCGCACGAATCTTTAACGCCGTGGTAGCCTACGGCTGCGAGCTGAACGAGATTACGCAGTATTGTGACTCGTTCACCATCTGCCTCTCAAAAGGGCTGGGCACCCCCGTGGGTTCTCTGCTGGTGGGCGATGCGGACTACATCAAACGCGCCAACCGCTGGCGCAAGATGACCGGCGGCGGCATGCGCCAGGCCGGTATTCTGGCCGCAGCGGGTCTGTATGCCCTTAAAAACAACGTGGCACGCCTGCAGGACGATCACGACAACGCCGCGTGGATGGCCGGGCAACTGCGTGAAATTGGCGCCGACGTGATGCGACACGACACCAACATGCTGTTTGTTCGCGTGGGTGATGAACACGCCGCTGCGCTTGGGGAGTTCATGAAAGCGCGTGGCGTACTCATCAACGCGTCACCCGTTGTGCGTCTGGTGATGCATCTCGACGTCAGCCGCGAGCAGCTGTTGGACGTTGTGAAACACTGGCAGGCGTTTTTACAGCGTTAAGGAGCAGAACGTGCCGCAACGTATTCTGGTGCTCGGTGCCAGCGGGTATATCGGTCAGCATCTGACCACGGCGTTAAGCCAGCAGGGGCATCAGGTGCTGGCGGCGGCACGCAACACGGAACGCCTGCAAAAACTAAACCTGCCTGGCGTCACCTGCCACAACGTCGACCTTAACTGGCCTGAGTCGCTGCCCGCGCTGCTGGAAGGGGTCGACACGCTGTATTACCTGGTGCACAGCATGGGCGAAGGCGGCGATTTTATCGCCCACGAACGTCAGGTGGCACTGAACGTCCGCGATGCCCTGCGGCAAACGCCAGTTAAGCAGGTGATTTTTTTAAGCTCGCTCCAGGCGCCCGAAAATGAGCAGTCGGACCACCTGCGCGCCCGTCAGCTTACCGCGGACACCTTGCGCAGTGCGGATATCCCCGTCACCGAACTGCGGGCGGGGATCATCGTCGGCGCGGGCTCTGCCGCCTTCGAAGTGATGCGCGATATGGTGTACAACTTGCCGGTGCTCACCCCACCGCGCTGGGTGCGGTCGCGCACCACGCCGATTGCCCTGGAAAACCTGCTGCATTACCTGGTGGCGCTGCTGGACCATCCCGCCGAACAGCACCGCGTGCTTGAGGCCGCCGGGCCGGAGGTGTTGAGCTATCAGGAACAGTTCGAGCATTTTATGCGCGTCAGCGGCCGCCGACGCTGGCTCATCCCCGTTCCCTTCCCGACCCGCTGGATCTCCGTGTGGTTTTTAAACGTTATTACCTCGGTGCCGCCGACGACAGCGAAAGCGCTGATCCAGGGGCTGAAGCACGATCTGCTGGCGGACGATGGCGAACTGCGCGCATTAATTCCGCAGACGCTGATCCGTTTTGACGACGCGGTACGCCATACCCTGAAAGAAGAAGAGAAGCTGGTGAACTCCAGCGACTGGGGCTACGACGCGCAGGCGTTTGCCCGCTGGCGGCCGGAGTACGGTTATTACCCGAAACAGGCGGGCTGCACGGTGAAAACCTCGGCCAGCCTGGCATCACTGTGGGAGGTGGTGAACCAGATCGGCGGCAAAGAGCGTTATTTCTTCGGCAATATTCTCTGGCAGACACGCGGAGCGATGGATCTGCTGGTGGGCCACCGGCTGGCGAAAGGGCGCCCTGCGCAGCCGTACCTCAAAGTGGGTGATACGGTCGACAGCTGGAAAGTCATCATCGTCGAACCGGAAAAACAACTGGCACTGCTGTTCGGCATGAAAGCGCCAGGGCTGGGACGGCTCTGCTTCACGCTGAAAGACAAAGGCGATTGCCGTGAACTGGACGTCCGCGCCTGGTGGCACCCACATGGGATGCCCGGTCTGTTCTACTGGTTACTGATGATCCCCGCACATCTGTTTATCTTCCGCGGGATGGCAAAACGGATTGCGCAACTGGCAGAACAAAAAACGGAAAAGAACTAAATAAAACTCGCTTTCTTTCACCTTTCCCATTGCAACCCGCCGTAATTCACGAAAGAATGCGCACGAAATTCTTTTCAACACAGTGGATTGTTATGAAGGTACTGGTTACCGGGGCGACCAGCGGCTTAGGCCGAAATGCGGTCGAATTTCTGCGCAACAAAGGCATTAGCGTCAGGGCTACCGGTCGCAACGAGGCGATGGGTAAGCTGCTGCAAAAAATGGGCGCAGAGTTTGTCCATGCCGACCTGACGGAGCTGGTCTCCTCTCAGGCGAAAGTGATGCTCGCCGGAATCGACACCCTGTGGCACTGCTCCAGTTTTACCTCTCCGTGGGGAACCCAGGAAGCCTTCGATCTCGCCAACGTGCGCGCCACGCGCCGTCTGGGCGAGTGGGCCGTTGCCTGGGGCGTGCGTAACTTTATTCATATCTCCTCTCCGTCGCTCTACTTCGACTATCACCACCACCGGGATATCCAGGAAACGTTCCGTCCGGCCCGTTTTGCCTGTGAGTTTGCCCGCAGCAAGGCGGCCAGCGAAGAGGTGATCGACCTGCTGGCGCAGTCGAACCCGCATACGCGCTTTACGATCCTGCGTCCGCAAAGTCTTTTCGGACCGCACGATAAAGTGTTTATTCCGCGCCTGGCGCAGATGATGCACCACTACGGCAGCGTGCTGCTGCCGCGCGGCGGTGATGCGCTGGTGGACATGACTTACTACGAAAATGCCGTGTACGCCATGTGGCTGGCGAGCCAGCCGGACAGCGATAAACTGGTGTCCGGTCGCGCGTATAACATTACCAACGGCGAACCCTGCCGCCTTCGCACCATTGTGCAGCGCCTGATCGACGAGCTGCACATCGACTGCCGCATTCGCTTGGTGCCTTATCCTATGCTGGATATGATTGCCCGCAGCATGGAGCGTTTTGGCAGCAAAACCGCCAAAGAGCCTGCGCTGACGCATTACGGCGTGTCGAAGCTGAATTTTGATTTCACGCTGGATATTTCGCGCGCGGAGAACGAGCTGGGGTATAAGCCGATTGTGACCCTGGATGAAGGGATTGTGCGTACCGCGGCGTGGCTGCGGGACCATGGGAAGTTGCATCGGTAGTTAATTGGGTGCGGCCTGATGCCCTCACCCCGGCCCTCTCCCACAGGGAGAGAGAGTAAAGACTAAAACGGCAACCTTTCGGTTGCCGTTTGCTGTTTATAATGCCGTCCAGGCCTCAGACCATGCCAGACCTGCGCCTGGTTCATAGTACATTGGTGCATTGTTACACCAGCCGCTGTACGGGAACGGTTTGCACTGGAACAGTTTACCGTGGTTGTTCACGATATCGCCTGCGCTGTACTTGCTGTTCGCGCTCCACGCCGGGTAAGAGCCGGAAGTGCCTTCGTCCTGAGACGGGGTGGCTGCTTTGGCTTTTACGTTCAGCAGGTATGTGGTGGTGCTGCTCAGCTCGCCGTCGCTGACGGTCAGGCTGATTTCATACTGCTGCGCCGTCGCGGCTTCAGGCGCGTTGAAGGTCACCACCGCTTTATCGTCGCCGGTAACGGTCTGGCCGTCCTGGGAACGCCAGGTGTAGGTCAGCTTATTGCCGTCTTCGTCGGTAGAGCCTTCTGCGCTCAGGGAGACCTGCGCACCGGCTTCAACCGCACCGATCGGACCGGCAATCTGCGCTACAGGCGCATGGTTTACCACCGCCGGGATGTCGTCTGGCACAGGTGCCGGGGTTTCATCCGGTGTTGGTGTCGGCGCAGGCGTCTCATCTTCAGACGGGGCTGGAGCAGGAGTCGGTGTTTCATCCGGTACGACCGCGGAACCGTCGTCGTTAACGATGTTCACGTTAAAGAACTTCTGTACACACTTGGTGTAGTCGCCGTCTTTGAACGCGCTGAATGGCGTCTGGTAACCCACCAGCTGGCAAGCGTAGGTCTTGCCATCAGGGGTATCCGCGCTCCATCCCCAGTCCTGTTCCCAGTAGATCTTCAGGGCACCTGCGCCACCTTCATCAAACTGCTTCATGTTGGCACAGCCAAGCACTTCGTCAGCCGGTACAGGGACTTTCAGGTAGTTAGCGAACTCTTTGTAGTATTTGATACGGTTCTGAGACTGAGCAATTTCAGTCGGGCCACCGCACTCTACGCCGCCGTTGATGATCTGGGTGGTCACGCCAAAGCCAGGGACAAGACCGTTGGCTTTATCGTGGTCGTTCGGCTGCCAGGTACCATCGATAACCTGAAGCATGCTTGGTTTTGGCGGCTGTGGATAGGCGAAGAAGAAGATGGCGCTCGCCAGGTTCAGCCAGGTATCGGCCACCAGCTCAGGTTTGTCGAGCAGCGTGCGGACATCGCCGTACATTGCTTCAGAGAATGGACCGTAGTTGTAGTTGTAGGACAACTGCTTAGCGCCGCGGCCAAAGTAGCTCAGGAAATCGCCATCTTTGTCTTTACCGCACGGCCAGGTCTGACCCTGCCAGACGTCCGGGTTACACTCCCCGTTATAGCCGCCCTTCTGGCCTTCGCTCCAGCCCATCTCGCGCACATAGACCAGCGCCTGACGCCATTCCGGCTCCGGACGCCAGCTTTCGTGGCCGCCGGTTTCCTGTGCGAAGTGAGCAAACATGGTTGCCAGCTCTTTACGGCAGATAGCTTCGCTGTCGCGGCCATCGTTGTAGGTATCACACAGCGCCGGGAATTTACCCACGGCTTTCAGGAAGTTACTGTAGCTGTAATCCTTCGCGCGCAGCGGGAACAGGTATTCCCAGTCACTCTCTTTAAGGATCCCTTCAACGCGTTTCACGTTTACCGGGTTGGCTGCACGGCCTGGCTCAATCTGCTCGACCTGAGCGTTGTCCAGCGTACGGATGGTATCCTTCACGGATTTCATCAGTGGGAAATCGGTGAGCTCTTTTTCCTTTTTAGCCAGATCGCTGGCTTTCATGGTGTAAGGCACACTGCTTTCCGCCTTCAGCATGGTGGCCTGAGCAATCACCGGCGCTACGCAGGCACCGGCAATAAGCACGCTCAGTAATGTCCTTTTATTCATCTCGGTTATTCCTGTTAATTTCGATAAAGTTAAATAAATCTAAATTCATTTATTAATCCGTTAATAAATAAACTTCAGACAGCTGCTTTTCATTTTCTGAAGAATACGGGGGGGTACTCTTCAAAAAACAAAAAACTCACCAGTTGGTTCTGTCGCGGGCGGCTAATTTTAACTGCTGATACTTTTTCCAGACCTTATGGGCATAGACCATGCGCTTAGGGTAATTTTCTTTTTTAAGCCCGGCGTTATACGCACCTACCGCTTCCCAGTTGTATCCATAAACCTTAATCATGCCTGACAAAATAGAGGCGCCGACCATAATGGAGGTGCAGGGCTCTGTCATCAGACGGTTTTCATTAATGCCTTTGCGTTCAA
This sequence comes from Enterobacter sp. T1-1, assembly GCF_000710795.1. Lineage (NCBI taxonomy): Bacteria > Pseudomonadati > Pseudomonadota > Gammaproteobacteria > Enterobacterales > Enterobacteriaceae > Enterobacter > Enterobacter sp. T1-1. The sequence goes on from NZ_JALW01000038.1 coordinate 84,588, forward strand.
GTTCAGGAAAGTGCGAGCTGTTGATTTGCATTAATCCGACATCGCGCGTTCCGTCATGATTGATGCCAATGGCGTACGGGTTCATTCCCGATTCCACATTCGCGATGGCATAAAGTAAAAACGGATCAATATGATAATAATGCGCCGCTTTATTCCAGCAATTTGCAAATGCGCTATGACTTAATATCAATAACAAAAACAGAAACCTTTTCATTCTTCACCTGCGTGGCCGTTTTTTATTCTCCTCAAACACGTCCTGTTAAATTAGTGGAAGGTACTGGCCACACCCGAAGCGGGGTGTGACCAGTGATTGTGGGCTGATATCACACCCACAATTTCAAGCTCAGAAGATTATTTGCAGTCTGCTGACGCGCCTTCTTTCACCCATACATCGCTGTTGCCTGGTTTGTCACCTTTTGTCCACCATTTCGCGCGGTACTCGAAACCTTGATAGGTTGTCTTGTCACCACCGTTGTAGACCATGTCGGAGCGCCAGTTCATTTTCACCTGGCTGACCAGTTCCCATGCATCGGCGTTAAAGCCAGGTTTGTTGCCCTGAGTCCAGTACTTCGCTTTCCATACCAGATTATCGGAGCTGACCATGTCGCCGTTGTTGTAGATTTTGTTGGATTCCCATGCCGCGTATTTGCTGGCGTTGGCATCTACCGGGTTATCGCAGTTGCCGGTTGCAGTGCCTTCATCAGATGGCGTGTTACCTTCATCGGATGGCGTGTTACCTTCGTCAGACGGGGTATTGTCTTCATCAGGCACAACCGGGGTGGCTTTCGGCGTTACGGTAACCTGTACGTTAGACTGTACGCTGGTTTTACCGTCGCTTACGACAACGCTCAGGGTGTAGGTAGAGTCAGTTGTAACGTCCGGCGCGGTGATCTGTACGCTGGAGGTATCAGTACCGGTCGCGTGCATATCAGATGGTACGCTCCAGGCGTAGGTCAGTGCATCACCGTCTGGATCCGCTGCCTGCACGTTCAGGGCGTAGGTCTGACCGGCTTCCAGAGTGACGTTCTGCATCTGGTTAACCACAGGGGCCTGGTTGGCTTTCGGCGCTTTGTTCACAACCTGAACGTCAGCGGTGCTGCTCAGACCTTTTGGATCGGTCACGGTCAGACGGAATGCCAGGGTCTGGTTGCTGGTCACAGCGCCAACGGAGAAGGTCGCTTTCGCTTTGGTGCTGTTGGTCAGGGTAACGCTTGGGCCAGAGATCTGGATCCATTTGTAGGTCAGCGCATCGCCATCAGGATCGGTGGAGGCAGAGCCATCCAGAGTCACGGTCGCAGGGCCGGTCACGGTTTGATCCGCCGCAGAAGCAACCGGTGCATGGTTGGTCACTACCGGATCTGGCGTGGAGCTGCCCAGCAGGCTTTCGTTCATCGCGTTCAGGATATCGCCGTTATCGGAGTCGATAGACCACGCGAACAGGCCGCCCAGGTTTTTCGCCAGAACGTACTTACCTTTTGCGGTTGCGGAACGGGCATCTTCATAAGAGATCAGCTCGCCGGTGGATTTGTTGAAGACGTATGGCGCTTCAGCGTCTGCGTCGTAGCCATATTCCCAGCCTGGCTTGCCTTTGTACTCGTTCACAATCTGACGATAGTCAACAACGCCTGGTTCCCAGGTGCCTTTCACGCCGTCAGTCGCCGTACCGGTGAACGGGTTGTTGCCGGTATAGCCGTGAACGCCAGTCCAGCCACGACCGTACATGCCGGTACCCACCACGATTTTGCCTGGCTGTACGCCCTGCTCCAGCAGCGCGTTAACGCCATTTTCGGTGGTGTAGTTGGTGTCCGGACGCCATGCTGGCGCATGCAGTGCAGCCTGGTGGCCCAGATCGGTCATGCTCCACGCGCCGTAGAAGTCGTAGCTCATCAGGAAGATGTGATCGAGATACTGCTGCGCCGTGGTGTAATCCACGTCTTCAATCTTGTCTTTACCGGCACCGATGGCGCTGGTCAGTTCATAGGTGCGCCCCGTTTCAGCTGACAGTTCGTTCAGCATGGTACGCAGATCGTGCATCAGCGCGGTGTAGGTTGCTTTATCCACCTGCGGGTTGCCCAGCGATTCATTCACGCCGCCGCCGCCCGGGAATTCCCAGTCGATATCCACGCCGTCGAAGAATTTCCAGGTTTTCAGGAAGTCTTTAACAGAAGAGACGAAACGTGCGCGGATGGCGGTATCGTTCATGTGGTGGAACGGATCGGACATGGTCCAGCCGCCAATGGATGGCAGAATTTTCAGGTCAGGATGGGCTTTTTTCAGCGCCATCAGCTGGCCGAAGTTACCTTTGTACGGGTCGTCCCAGTTAGACACGCCAGACTGTGGTTTTTGCAGCGCAGCCCACGGGTCGTGGATCGCCACGGTGTAGTCAGGACGGCCAGCACAGGCTTTCTGCAGGTTGGCGAAGCTGTTGCCATTTTCAACAGTTTTCAGACCGTCGTTGATGCCGTCGCCGCCACAGATTGGAATGAAGCCGTACAGGATGTGGTTCAGGTTAGCGGCAGGGATTTTATCGACCGGGAAGTTACGGCCATAAACGCCCCACTCAGGGAAGTAGGCGGCAACCACTTTATCGGTATGTTTTGCGAAGGTTTTGTTGTTTTCCTGCAGAGGCGCATTCAGCGGCAGGAGGTGGCTACCGTCAGTATCCGCCACGATGATCAGCTTGCTTGCGCTTTTGGTACAGCCGCTGTTGTTACAGAGTTCAACCTGCTCCTGGTAGCGACCGCCTTTTTTCACTTTGAAGGTGGCAGAACCGGATGCACCGGCAGCACCGGACCAGACGGTCTTGCCATCCAGCAGCACTTTACCGGAGGTCGGCGCGTCGCCGCTCCAGACGTTCCACTCGACTTTTACGTCGACACCGTCGTTATGAACCTTAACAAGATTACCGTAGTCCACTACGGCCTGGTCCACTTCAACGATGGCAAATTTATCGTTACCGCTGCTGATTGAAGGCGTACCTGGCGCTGCGGCGAACGCAGAGCCGGAAACGGCTGCGACAAAGAGTGCCAGATAGGTTGGCTTCATAAATTTCATTATTAATTCCTGATAATCTTATTTTTGATAAATGAAAAGGACCATGTATTCCATATAACATGGGCGAGTACTGAATAAGCTATTTAATTAAAACCACAAACCCAATTTAATTTTACTAACCATGTATAGTGCTAATATACCCTCCATAAAAAGACATGAGCGGCAATCCTTACAGCTTATGTTTCTTACAATACTCCGGGAATTAGTTGACGTCCTTTCATTCCCTCAGCGAAAAAATTTCAAAAAAAACTTGACCGCGTAAATCAGAATGTGAATTGCAAGGTCTGCAGAATAAAAATAACCAAACCGGCGAGTGACAACAGAGGGCCAAACGGAATAACGCTATTTTCTTTAACCGCTTTATAAAAAACAAAATACAATGCGATACCGCTTAATGCCGCCGCGAGCAATAACGAAGGTAACGCCTGCCAGCCGCACCACGCGCCCAGCGCAGCCAGCAGCTTAAAATCACCGTAGCCCAATCCCTCGCGTCCTGTTGTCAGGCGAAAGGCCCAGTAGAGAAGCCACAGCGACAGGTAGCCCGCCGCTGCGCCAAACAGGGCATCCGACAACGGTAAGGTATGAAAAAGCGCATGATTCAGCAGGCCCGCCCACAGCAGCGGCTGCGTCAGGCAGTCCGGCAGCAGCATGTGTTTTGCGTCTATCGCCGCCAGCGGCAGCAGTCCACACCAGAGCACCCATAGCGACATCAATGCAGCCGCAGACGGGGCATACGCCGCCGTCAGGGCAAAAAACAGGGCGCTGGAAAGTTCAAGCAACAGCAGACGCAGCGGGATCGCGGTCTGGCAGCAGCGGCAGCGCCCACGCAGGCAACACCAGCTCAGAACCGGGATATTTTCCCACCAGGCGAGCGTGTGGGAGCATGCGGGACAGTGGGAGGCCGGAAACAGCAGGTTTCCGGCACCCTCCTCCTCTTTAATGAGCGGGGGAATGCGTTCGACCACCACCCCCAGAAAGCTGCCGATAATGCCGCCAAGCGTGCCGCTGAGCAGGCAAAGGGCGGGCATCTGGCTGCCCTGAAGCAGCGTCAGCGAGTTCATGCCACTTTCGCCCAGGAGAGCTTAATCTGGGCCTTTACATCGCTAAGGTGATCAACCGGCGTGAGATCCATTTTCTCCAGACGAACCCCGGTGGTTAAATTCACCTCCCGAAGCCAGTTTTTCAGTTCATAGACGTTGACCCGATCAATATTAAACGTCAAGGTTTGCCCGTCCTGCTGGATATTACTCAGCGCAACGTGGATCTCTTTGGCGCTCTCTTCCACCACGCTTCTCGGGTTACTGGTTTTTAATACTTTCGCCTGAAGGTGATTTTTATTAATTTCTGCACGCATCCAGTTCAGGGTCTGTTTCTGTTTTTGCAGCGTGGCTTTCTCATTTTTAATAATATTATCCAGTGGGGTCATCACACCGTACCAGATAATGGCGCAACAGAGCGCCGAAACACAGAGTTTAATCAGCGTTCGTTCGCGCGGGCTGTAACGCAAATAGCGTGCTTTTAATTGTCCAATTTTCTCTTTCATTTATATTTCCCTGTGATGATAGCGGTATAAGGCGCTTCACTGGAGACCGGCTGCAGCGTAAAGTCGAAGGTATCACTCGCCTTATTGACGAACGCCTGCAACGCCGTGGGATCCATCGAACGGATGTTCAGCGTGAGCTGATTCTGGGTGTCGTCGTATCCCACTTCACTCAGTTCGACCGCCGGGAGCGATTGCTTGATCTGCTCCAGTGCGTCCAGTTGAAGAAAGATCCCTTTCTTCTCTTTCTTGATGTTCTGCCCGAAGTGGTACTTCAGGTTGGTGGTCTGGCGCAGCGTGGGGAAATAGTGCTGGGCCAATTCCACCATCTGCTGCTGGGCCAGGTTTTCCTGGTTAGAGAGCATCCAGGCCATGCCGATACGAGGGCCAACCAGCAGCCCGAGACTCAGCACCGCCATGGCGGCAAGAGTCGGTTTCGCATAACGGAAACCGGTCTGTGCACCCGTGGCGCTAAAAACGCCGTGCAGCAGGTTTGCTTTGCAGCTTTTCCACTGCGGCTGGATCAGCACCAGCGGATGCTGCCAGGCCCGTTGCTCATCCATCTGCACGTCCGCTGGCGCATCGCCGTAACAGACGAGGTTACCGGCGCACTGCTGACTCAACAGCAGCGGCAACAGGGCGGCGTCGGTTTCACAGGCGCCAAACGGCGAATAGCGCATCCAGTAGCCGTTGTCGGTGGAGACCAGCGTGCTGCCGCCTTCGGTTACCGGCAGAAGGATCGCATCGGGCAGCACCTGCACCACCGTCAGCCCGGCATCGGCACAGCGGTCCAGCCAGTACTGCAGACGCGCCGCATCAATGGCCACCGCATCCACTTCCCGCCCCTTCTTGTTGAGCACCGTCCAGTGAAGCGTGTCCACATCGCCAATCAGCGTCTCTTCTGCCAGCCAGGAGAACTCAACGCTGCCTTTTTTGGGCAACGTGAAGCGACGGAAGATCATTTCGCTGGCCGGCAGTAGCAGGCAGACGCGTGCGGCTAACGCGTGACCGGCAAGCGCCGCCAGTGACGCCCCGCCCTGACGCTGTTCCACCTGGTCGCTACCGGACTCGCACCACATTATGTTCCCGTCCTCATGCGTGTCGGGACGAATAAAAAGCACCTGTTTCATAGAATTCGTCTTGTGTTATTCAACCATTCGGTAGCGACGTTGCCAGGTAATCACCTTCCCGGCTTCATTATCAACATGAAGCTGGCTGACGACGCGCAGCGTTAAATCATCGGTATTGCCGGTACTGTTGACCCGGAAATAGTGACTGTTTACCGCAAGAAACGCCTGAACCTGCTTGAGGGCGTCTTTGGTCTGCGGATAATTTGTCTCAAGCTCTTTCTGGAATGCCTCCATCGACTCCCAGCCCTCTTCCGGGCGGGAGGCGATCAGACGGGCGGCCTCGTCCTCGCTCAGCGAGCCGATAAACAGGGCTGCCAA
>NZ_JALW01000039.1:0-18174 GCF_000710795.1 Enterobacter sp. T1-1
GTGGTGTTTGGTGCGGGCTGATGCCCTCACCCCGGCCCTCTCCCACAGGGAGAGGGTGAAAACACGAAAAACGGCAACCCTTGGGTTGCCGTTTTGCTTTTACCTAACTATGTTTATTCTTCAATTCAAACCGCGGTGAGACCAGCCCGTACAGCGTCCAGCCCATAAAGGTCACCATCGCACCATAAAGCATCGCCTCCTGGCCGGATGAGTAGAGCGCATAGAAGCTGTAAATCGCCCCAATCAGTGCCACAATATTGGCCGCCCGTGCTTTACGGGGATCGACTTTCGCCACCTTCTGAATGATCACCAGCGCCGCCATCGACAGAATATATGGAATGATATTTGTCACCACCGCCAGGTTGACCAGCACGTTGAACTGGCTGTTCAGCGACGGGCTAATGGTCATCAGCGACAATCCGCTCTGGAAGATGACAATGGCCAGCATGCCCTGCACCGGCGCATCGGCTTTGGTCACGCGGGAGAAGATTTTCGGGAAGTAACCTTCGTCAGCCGAAGATTTAAACACCTGCGCAATGGTGAACTGCCAGCCGAGGAGTGAACCGCAACAGGACATGACCATCAGCCCCATGATCACTTTCCCGACTTCCGGGGTGAACATCTGCGCGAAGGCCAGCCCAAACGGCGCCGTGGAGTTAGCCAAATCCATGTTCGGTACGATACCGGCAATAACGTTAGTGGAGACGATATAGATCACCGCCGCGCCCAACGTTCCGCCAAGAACGGCAATCGGGACGTTCTTTTCCGGGTTCTCTACCACTTCCGCATTAGCACAGGCAGATTCCAGACCGAGGAAGGCCCATAACGTCATGGCGATAGAGGACCCCACAGCGGAAAAGAACGGCACATGGTGCGGGTTCCAGGAGTTCGCGTACAGGGTCGGACTGAACCAGAACCAGCCGATGATGCACAGCCCCACAACCGGGATAATCACGCCCCAGACGGTGATGCTACTCAGCTGGCCGGTGATGCGCGCGCCGCCAAAGTTGGCCACGGTGCAGATCCACAGTACGCCGATGGTCGCCAGCCCAATTTGCACCGGGCTGAGCGTGGCACCAAACAGCTCCGTACCGTAACCCACGGCGGAGATGGCAATCGCCACGTTGGCGATCAGCAGCGACACGCCATAGGTGTAGTTAGCCATAAAGTTGCCAGATTTGCCGAAGGCGTATTCGGCGTAGCCGCCCATCCCGCCTGACTTACGGCTGAACATTCCGCATTTGGCAAATGCCCATGCCAGCGCCATGGAGCCGACCGCGGTTACCAGCCAGGAGATAATCGAAATGGTACCCACCTCGGCAAGTTTGGTGGGCAGCATAATAATCCCTGACCCCATCATGTTGACCATGGTGAGGATGGTCAGCTGCACCACGCCCATCTTGTTGGACTTACTCATAATTTTTCTCCTTTCAGCAGCGCGGGCTGAGCGGCGGGTTGTTTGATGACGTTACAGCGAACCTGTTTGCGTCCGTCACACTCCTCGACGTACACACCCTGCAGTTCCGGTGCGAAGCCCGGTAAAAGGTTGATACCCTCTTCCAGCGCGGCAAAGTAGCGCAGGACGGAGCCTCCCCAGACTTCACCCGGAACCACGCACAGCACGCCTGGTGGGTAAGGCAGGGCGCCTTCGGCGGCAATACGGCCTTCCGCATCACGCAGCGAGACCAGTTCAACCTCACCACGCAGATACGCATAGTTTGCGTCCTGCGGGTTCATCATCACGCGAGGGAAGTGAGACTTGCGGAACATCTCTTTTTGCAGCTGTTTCACGTTATGGCGGGCGTACAGTTCATGCATCTCCTGGCATATCTGGCGCAGGGTATAACCGGCGTAGCGTTCCGGGTATTGCTTACAGATAGACGGAAGCACCTCTTTTAATGGCGCATCGGTCTGAAGCAGTTTTTCGAAACGCACCAGCTGCGCCACCAGCTGCTGCAGCTTGCCCATATCTTCCGCAGGGGTCAGCAGGAACAGGATCGAGTTGAGATCGCATTTCTCCGGCACGATGCTGTTTTCACGCAGGAAGTTAGCCAGGATGGTGGCGGGCACGCCGAAATCCTCATACTCGCCGGTACGGGCGTTGATGCCCGGCGTGGTCAACAGCAGTTTGCACGGGTCGATAAAGTATTGATGCTCGGCATACCCTTCAAAAGCGTGCCAGTTTTCACCCGGCACAAAGTGGAAGAAGCGCAGGTCGGTGGCAATTTCAGCCGTGTCCCAGCTTTCCCACGGACGGCCATCTACCAGCTCCGGCACGAACGGGCGAATAAACTGGCAGTTCTCCAGGATCAGCTTGCGTGCTTCAATGCCGGTAACCACGCAGTCCATCCACATATTGCGGCCACTCTGCCCCTCGTGCATGCGGGCGTTGATATCCAGTGCGGCAAACAGGGGGTAGAACGGGCTGGTGGAGGCGTGCATCATAAAGGCGTTATTCAGGCGCTTGTGCGGTACATAGCGCGGTTGGCCTTTAATATGGCGGTCTTTCTTGTGAATTTGCGAGGTCTGCGAAAAACCCGCCTGCTGTTTATGGACTGACTGCGTAACCAGAATCCCCGGATCGTTTTCGTTCAGCTCCAGCAGCAGCGGAGAGCAGTCGGCCATCATCGGAATAAATTGTTCGTAGCCCACCCAGGCAGAATCAAACAGGATGTAGTCGCACAGGTGACCAATTTTATCGACGACCTGCCGGGCGTTATAAATGGTGCCATCGTAGGTGCCCAGCTGGATCACCGCCAGACGGAACGGACGTTCGTCACGCGCACGACCCGGCGCCACTTCCGATACCAGCTCGCGCAGGTAGCTCTCCTCAAAGCAGTGGGCATCAATGCCACCAATAAAGCCGTACGGGTTGCGCGCCGTTTCCAGATAGACCGGCGTGGCACCCGCCTGAAGCAGGGCTCCGTGGTGGTTGGATTTATGGTTATTACGATCGAACAGCACCAGGTCGCCGGGGGTGAGCAGGGCGTTTAGCACCACTTTGTTGGATGATGAGGTACCGTTCAGCACAAAGTAGGTTTTATCCGCATTAAACACTTTCGCCGCGTGTTGCTGGGCAATGCACGGCGCGCCTTCATGGATCAGCAGATCCCCCATGGCCACGTCGGCGTTGCACAGATCGGAGCGGAAAAGCGTTTCGCCGAAGAAATCGACAAATTGATTACCGGCAGGATGACGGCGGAAAAATTGCCCACCCTGATGCCCCGGACAATCGAATGCGCTGTTGCCCTGATTCACGTAGTCGACCAGTGCGCGGAAAAACGGGGGGCGTAGCTGGGTTTCGTACTTCTGCGCGGCCGCTTCCAGTTGACGTCCGTAAAAGTCGTTACTGGTCTCTGAACACTCAAACACACCGTGGATGCGCGATAAATATTCAGCCGGAATGAACTCTTCTTTATGTGTCGCAATAAATACGGGAATACCAAACCCGGTAGCTTCTATTTCTTCCAGAGTGCCACTGGAAATATCGCTCACGGCCAGAACAATGGCGGCGACGTCAATATAATCAGAGGTGCTGACATCTACCAGTTCACGGTGAGTGGTAAAGCAATCAGGGCATGCACGGCTGGCTGCAATTTTTAAACTTTTCATCTTTCTCTCTTTATTTAAGGCAATATTCGTCCCTCGATTTCTCGCAAGAAAGAAATCGATAATGTCCGGAAATAAAAGCAAAGTGTGGCCGCTGATAAAAAATCAGTAAGTTGCTTTTTAATGAATGAGATTCAGTCCGCCCGGCTGCGGATAAGTCTGAATTAAATTGAATGAACGCACGCCTTCACAGGCAACGGCCTGTAAAATAGAGTTTTTTTCAGGTTAACCTGCAAGCGGGTGCGCCAGAAGTCGAAGGACTACCGGGCATTAAAGAGATGGAAGTCAAAGCAGTTTCGGTGGGCAAACATCATGATATGTGTTGTCCGCCTTATATGGGGCATCAAGCGATTATTGTTTTCCATGTTTCATTTTCCTTTCAGTAATTGAAAGCATGGTCATTTTATCCAGGAAAAAGCGATTAACTGTGAATCAGATCACCCTTAACCGATCAAATCAGAAATAATTATTCGTTTTCGATGAATATCGCAGATCAAAACACTGGTTTGTTGATGATGCGTTAACGGATTGTGTTGTTTCTGTTTTGAATGAGCGAAAATAAGCCAAAATTATCGCTTATGGCTTATTTAAACGGAATTATGTGGGTGGGTTTGTTTTTATTGAAAATAAAATTGAATAGTTATTCAAAGCATAAACCGATAACCGATACCGGTTTCAGTTAATAAATGGCGAGGACGTGCGGGGTCGGTTTCAAGTTTCTGGCGCAGGTGGCCCATATATATGCGTAAATAGTGACTATGTTCCACGGCGTTGGGTCCCCACACCTGAGCCAGCAGCTGACGTTGGGTCAGCACCTTACCGTGGTTGTTGAGCAAAACCGCAAGCAGGCGGAACTCTATCGGTGTGAGATGGATCTCCTCTTCACCGCGCACAATACGTCGCGAAGCGAGATCAACGTGCACATCACCGAAAGTGTACGTTGGGTCGGCAGGCGTGGCGGCACCGTGGCGACGCAGCGCCACGCGAAGGCGAGCCTGTAACTCACCAATCCCAAAAGGTTTAATAAGATAGTCGTCCGCCCCGGCATCCAGCGCGGCGATTTTATCCGACTCTTCGGTGCGTGCGGAGAGCACCAGAATGGGCATCTGGCTCCACTGGCGCACCTCGCGAATAAAATCGATACCGTCGCCATCCGGCAAACCGAGATCGAGGATCACCAGGTCCGGCTTGCGGGTAGCGGCTTCAATCAACCCGCGCTGGAGCGTACCGGCATCATGAACGCGCAGACCGTCACCTTCCAGCGCAGCGCGCAGAAACCGGCTAATGGCGAGTTCATCTTCAACAATCAGGACGTTGATCACAAATCCTCTGGTAATTCATCAAGTTCTGGCGGGGTGTCCAGAGGAAGTGTAACACAAAAACGTGCACCTCCTTCCGGGCGGTTCTCCGCCGAAATGGTGCCGCCATGGACGTCAATAATGGCCTGGCAGATCGCCAGACCCAGCCCAACCCCCGGAATGGCAGACTCTTTATTGCCCCGTGAGAATTTTTCGAATATCGCTTTTTCCTGCCCGGCAGGAATACCGGGCCCGGTGTCCCAGACATCGAGCCGCAGGGTGTGATCTTCCACCGAAGCATTCACCCCAATTTGCGCGTGTGCTCCGGCATATTTACCCGCATTTTCCAGCAGATTAATTAACACCCGCTCAAACAGCGGGCCATCAACGTGAATTAATGTCAGGGGATCGGGCATGTTCAGGGCGATATGCCGTCCGCCGAGACCGGGCTCCAGCATTTTCAGCGCACTTCCTACCACTTCCTCAAGCGTGAGCCACTCTTTTTTGAGGTTGAACCCGCCAGACTGTATCCGCGCCATATCGAGCAGGTTATTCACCAGCCGCGTGGTGTTCAGCACGTGCTGGCGGATCTCGCTGGCCTGCAGGGCGTGTTTTGAACCTTCAGCCGCCAGATCCAGGGTCAGAATTTCCGACTGGCCAAACAGCACGGTGAGAGGCGTGCGAAGATCGTGTGAGAGCGCTGCCAGCAGCGAGTTGCGAATGCTTTCGCGCTCGCTTGCCAGCCGGGCCTGTTCTTCGCTGGCCGTCAGCGCCAGCCGCTCCAGGGCGCTGGCAACCAGCAACGTAAAGGTCTCGAGCAGCCTCTGCTGCTCGGGGATCATCAGCTGGCGCAGATTAGAAGGCTCGACGATGACCAGCCCCTGATTTTTATCCGCACTGCGCAGCGGCAGGATCTGATACGGCACGCCGGGGAGGGTGTCTGTCCCTGCGCCTGCCGGTAACCCTTTATCGAAGCTCCAGCGTGCAATGGCCTCATCCCACGGCGTCATGCCCGTGGCCGACGTCAGCGGGCGCAGCTTACCGTGCTCATCCGGGAGTAAAATCAGGTTGCTGGCGTTAAATGTCGAGCGGATAAACTGCTCGCTGGTCTGGACGATATCCAGCGGCGTGCGGCCTACCGCCAGCGATTTAGACATCTCGTATAAATGTCGGGTGCGCTGTTCGCGATAGCGGGCGATACGCGCCTGATAGCGAACGCCTGCCGTCAGATTCCCGATCACCAGCCCGACGGTGAGCATGACGGCAAACGTGAGGACGTACTGTACGTCCGAGACGGCAAGCGTTCCGCGCGGGTCGATAAAGAAGAGATCGAAGCTGATGACGTTAATCACCGTCGCCAGGACTGACGGCCAGCGCCCGTAGAAGAGCGCCACCACCACCACGCCGAGCAGGTAGATCATCACCAGGTTGGCGGCATCAAACGCAATCAGCCACTGGCTGGCAATAAAGGTAATCAGGGCGCAAAGCACGACGGCGATAAGGCAACCGCGAAGCTGGATGCGCCATTTATCGGTGAACGTGCGGCTGTCTGGCGCGCGGTTGGGTAACGGCGTGGGTTTGTCATCCAGCGCCACGACCACCAGATCCAGGTCGGGTGCACGCCGGGCCAGTTTGTCGGCAAACGATTCGCGGCTAAACCAGCGCCGGTGCTGGCGACGGCCAATGACAATTTTGCCCAGGTTGTGCTCACGCGCGTAGCGCAGAATGGCTTTATCTTCCTGCGGATCGGAGAGGGTCGCGGTTTCCGCCCCCAGCTCCTGCGCCAGGCGCAGCGCACTCAGGATCGCGCGACGCTGGTTTTCTGGCAGGGCGTGAAGCTGCGGCGTTTCGACATACACCGCGTGCCAGACGCTGCCAAATTTCGCAGCCAGCCGGGCGGCGGTACGGACAAGCTTTTCATTGCCGCTACCGTGACCAATGCACAGCAGGATGGCATCCCGCGTATGCCAGACGCGTTCCTGTCCTTGCAGATCGCGCCAGGCACGCATCTGGTCATCCACGCGATCGGCGGTGCGGCGCAGGGCCAGTTCGCGCAGGGCGATCAGGTTGCCTTTACGAAAGAAGTGTTCGATAGCGCGTTCGGCCTGGCCTGCAATATAGACTTTCCCTTCATGCAGGCGCTGGCGCAGATCGTCTGGCGGCAGATCCACCAGCACCACTTCATCAGCGGAGTCAAAGAACGGATCCGGCACCGTTTCGCGCACCTGAATGCCGGTCACGCCGCTGACCACGTCGTTCAGGCTTTCAAGATGCTGAACATTCACCGTGGTGAAGACGTCAATCCCGGCTTCAAGTAGCTCTTCTACGTCCTGCCAGCGTTTGGGGTGACGCGAGCCTGGCGCATTGCTGTGCGCCAGTTCGTCCATCAGAATAAGGGCGGGGCGGCGGGCGAGGGCGGCGTCGAGATCAAACTCCGTCACCAGCCTGCCACGATGGCTGATACGGCGAGGAGGCTGCGTGGCCAGCCCCTTTAACAACGCCGCGGTCTCTTTACGGCCGTGGGTTTCCACCACGCCGATCAGAATATCGAGCCCCTGAGCCCGAAGCCGCTGAGCTTCTGTCAGCATGGCGAAGGTTTTCCCGACGCCCGCGCAGGCACCGAAGAAAATTTTCAGCTTGCCGCGATGGGCTTCAGCTGTCTGTTCCAGCAGCCTGTCAGGATCCGGGCGCAAGGGCTCGTCGGTCATTTAGTTATTCCTTAGCGCGTCCAGCGCCAGATTCAGCTCAACAATATTCACTACCGGCATGCCAATGAAACTGACCAGCGGCTTTTGCGTGTGCGCTGCCACCAGCTGGCTGACCTGCTCGACGCTCAGATGACGAGCCGCGGCGACGCGCGGTATCTGCCAGGCCACCGCTTCAGGCGTCAGGCTGTAGTCCAGCCCACTGGCGGAGGCGGTCACCAGTTCCACTGGAATCTCCCGGCTGGCCTGCGGGTTGGCACTGCGCAGGGCCGCTACACGCTCAGCGATGGCTTTGTCCAGTTCAGGATTACTGCCCGCCAGGTTGCTCCCGCCGGATGCCATCGGATTATACGGGCTATCGGCGGTAGCGGAAGGGCGTCCCTGAAAGTACCGGGCATCCGTAAAGTTTTGACCAATCAGGCGGGAGCCGCGGTTTTCACCCTGCTGTATGATCAGCGAGCCATTGGCCTGATCCTTGAACCACCACTGGCCCAGCGTGGTGGTCAGCAGCGGGTAAAGCCCACCGGTAATGAGAGACAGCAGAATAAACAGAAGTATAGCGGGACGTAACATCGTCATTTGATTCACCTTTTAAACCAGCCCGAACAGCGTTAACAGCAGGTCGATAGCTTTAATCCCGATAAAGGGCACCAGCAGCCCGCCCAGCCCGTAAATCCACAGGTTACGCCGCAGCATGGCAGCAGCCGTCAGCGGTTTATAGCTCACCCCTTTCAGCGCCAGCGGGATCAGGAAGACAATAATCAGGGCGTTGAAAATCACCGCGCTGAGAATGGCCGAAGACGGGGAGTGCAGATGCATCACGTTCAGCGCGTTTAGCTGCGGATAGGTGGCCGCGAACGCTGCGGGAATAATGGCGAAATACTTCGCCACGTCATTGGCGATACTGAACGTGGTCAATGACCCGCGCGTCATCAGCATCTGTTTACCGATATGCACCACTTCAATCAGCTTGGTCGGGTTAGAGTCAAGGTCGACCATGTTGCCCGCCTCTTTTGCTGCCTGGGTACCGGAGTTCATCGCCACCGCCACGTCGGCCTGTGCGAGGGCAGGGGCGTCGTTGGTGCCGTCACCGGTCATCGCGACCAGACGACCTTCCGCCTGGTACTGACGGATCAACGCCAGCTTGGCTTCCGGTGTGGCTTCCGAGAGGAAATCATCCACGCCCGCTTCTGCGGCAATCGCGGCGGCAGTCAGCCGGTTATCCCCGGTGATCATCACCGTTTTAATCCCCATTTTACGCAACTGGGCGAAACGCTCTTTAATGCCGCCTTTGACGATGTCCTTCAGCGCAATCACCCCCAGCACATTCGCCCCTTCGGCTACGACCAGCGGTGTGGCCCCCTGGCGGGCAACGCTCTCAACCAGATTGTCCACTTCCGGTGGAAAATGGCCGTTGTTGGCTTCAATGTGGCGACGAATGGCATCAACGGAACCTTTACGGATCATGCGCTCCTGAATGTTGATACCGCTCATTCGGGTTTGTGCCGTAAAGGGGACAAAAGTGGCGTGCAGGCTCTGCACATCACGCTGGCGCAGATTAAAGCGCTGTTTCGCCAGAATAACGATGCTGCGGCCTTCCGGCGTTTCATCGGCAAGAGACGAGAGCTGGGCGGCATCGGCCAGCGTTTTTTCATCCACGCCCGGGGCAGGTAAAAACTCGGAGGCCTGGCGGTTGCCGAGGGTGATGGTCCCGGTTTTATCCAGCAGCAGCACATCCACGTCACCGGCGGCCTCTACGGCGCGTCCGCTGGTGGCGATAACGTTCGCGCCCAGCATGCGGCTCATACCCGCCACGCCAATAGCGGAGAGCAGGCCGCCGATGGTGGTTGGGATCAGGCAGACCAGCAGCGCCACCAGCACGGTGATGCTGACCGCGGTGCCCGCGTAGCTGGAGAAGGGCCACAGCGTGGCGGTAGCCAACAGGAAGACGATGGTCAGCGCCACCAGCAGAATGGTGAGGGCAATTTCGTTGGGTGTTTTACGACGCTGCGCGCCCTCAACCATGGCGATCATCCGGTCGAGGAAGGTTTCACCCGGGTTGACGCTGCACTGGATCACCAGCCAGTCGGAGAGAATACGCGTCCCGCCCGTGACCGAGGCGAAGTCACCGCCAGATTCACGAATGACCGGCGCGGATTCCCCGGTAATGGCGCTCTCGTCTACCGAGGCGCCCCCTTCAATGACTTCGCCATCACAGGGGATGATGTCACCGGCTTCCACCAGCACCACATCGCCTTTACGCAGCTCATCTGCCGGCACGTGGTCCATCTGCGCGCCGTATTTTGGCTCACGTAATTTACGTGCGAAGGCGGTCTTTTTTACCCCTTTCAGGCTGTTGGCCTGCGCTTTACTGCGGCCTTCCGCCAGCGCCTCGGCAAAGTTGGCAAACAGCACGGTAAACCACAGCCACAGGCTGATGGCTCCGGTGAACATCGCGTTGCCCGGGAGGTGACCCGTTCCCATGGCAATCGCCAGGACGGTAGTCAGCACGCTGCCTGCCCAGACGATAAACATCACCGGGTTGTGCCACTGTACGCGCGGGCTCAGCTTTTTCACCGCATCCATGAGGGCCTGACGAACTAACGACGGTTCGAACAGGGCCAGTTGTTTACGACTCATGACAATTCTCCGCAAAATCAGCGTAAAGAGAGGGTTTCCGCGACCGGGCCTAACGCGAGGGCGGGGATAAAGGTCAGGGCGCCTACCAGCAACACGGTGCCGGTCAGCAGGCCAATAAACAGCGCACCGTGTGTCGGTAATGTGCCGGTGGTGGTTGGTTGGATTTTTTTATTTACCAGCGATCCGGCGATGGCCATCACCGGCACAATCACGCCGAAGCGGCCGACAAACATGCAGAATGCCAGCAGACAGTTCCAGAAAGGCGAGTTGGCACTTAAGCCTGCAAAGGCGCTGCCGTTGTTGTTCGCCGCAGACGAGACGGCGTAGAGCACTTCACTAAAGCCATGGATACCCGGGTTAAAGATGCCGCTGCGGCCAGCTTCGGTCATCAGTGCCAGCGCGGTGCCGAGCAGCACGAGGGCAGGCGTGACCAGAATGGCCAGCGCGGTTAATTTCATTTCCCGGACGTCGATTTTTTTGCCCAGGTATTCCGGGGTACGGCCAATCATCAGACCGGCGATAAACACCGCCAGCAGCACAAACAGCAGCATGCCGTAAAGACCAGAGCCCACGCCGCCAAACACCACTTCGCCAATCTGCATCAGCCACATTGGGATCATGCCACCCAGTGCCGTAAAGGAGTCATGCATGGCGTTAACCGCCCCGCATGAGGCTGCGGTGGTAACCACGGCAAACAAACTGCTGGACAGGATGCCAAAGCGACTCTCTTTCCCTTCCATGTTGATCGCGCTGTCAGCGCCCAGCGTCAGGAAATGCGGATTACCTTTCCATTCCGCCCACATCACCAGCGCGACGCAGACCACGAAGATCAAAGACATGGTCCACAGAAGGGTGCGTCCCTGACGGCGGTCGTTGACCACATCGCCAAAGGCAAAACAGAGCGCGGCGGGGATCAGGAAGATCGCCAGCATTTCGACAAAGTTGGTCAGCGCTGTTGGGTTTTCAAACGGATGCGACGAGTTGGCGTTGAAGAAGCCACCGCCGTTAGTCCCGAGCATCTTAATGGCTTCCTGCGAGGCCACCGGCCCCATCGGCAAAAGCTGTTTTGCCCCTTCCAGAGAGGTATACGGCGCGTAAGGCAGCAGGTTTTGCAGGGTACCTTGCTGAATAAAGAACAGCGCGATAATGAGGGCAACAGGGAGCAGTATCCACAGCGTGATGCGTGTCAGATCGACCCATGCGTTGCCCAGCGTGCTGATATTTTGACGCGCAAAGGCACGCGTGAGCGCGAAGATCACCGCAATGCCGGTGGCAGCAGAGAGGAAGTTTTGCACGGTTAACCCGGCCATCTGGCTAAAGTAGCTCAGCGTGGTTTCCCCGGCATAGGACTGCCAGTTGGTGTTAGTGACAAAGCTGACTGCCGTGTTCAGCGCCAGATGCCAGGACAGACCCGGCAACTGCTGCGGATTGAGCGGTAAGCTCCCCTGCAGCATCAGCATGCTGAAGAGGACGATGAGGCCGACAATATTCAGCAGCAGGAGCGCCATCAGATACTGGCGCCAGTTCATTTCCCCCTCCCGAATGCCCAGAACGCGCCAGATCCCTTTTTCAACGCGACCTGCCACCGGCAGCGCCACGTTGTTAATCATCCTTGCCAGCACTGTTCCCAGCGGTCTTGCCAGCAGGAACAACACCCCTAAAAAACTGGCAATAAGCAAAAACGCCTGAGCAGCCATCAGAATGCCTCCGCATTAATCAGGGCATAAACCAGATAACCCAATAACAGGAATACCAGCACGATGCCGGCAATAAGGCCTGCACTCACAATCCACCTCCGGGTGACATTTGTATTTGTGCTAACGGTAGGATTTATGGCGCAAAGATTTCGCAAAAATCAGGACGAGGGGTGTAAAAAAAGTATAAAAATGGCTAAGCCCACAATTTAACTATTGATAAGTAAATCGTTAACTTTTTTGTAACTTAATTACGGTGTGAATGTAAATTTTGGCTAAACGGCTAAAAATAAGTGGTCGGATGAGTAGTAAAATTACAAACAAAGCGATATTATTTTAGTCAGGTCACAGTTTTTGAATTTTCCGGAGTCAGTTTCCGGCCAACTACAGGGGAGAAAAATATGGATCTTTATAAAGAGTATCCGGCTCATATCGTGTTCATGCGTCGCGCTTTCGCCGTAGTGGCTGGGGTGCTGGCCCTGCCGGTGATGTTGTTCTGGAAAGATCGCGCACGTTTTTACAGCTATCTGCACCGCGTCTGGGCAAAAACCAGCGAGAAGCCGGTATGGATGGATCAGGCCGAAAAAGCGACCTGTGATTTCTACTAATAAAAAGACTACACACAGCAATAAACAAACCGCCTACAGCAATGTGGCGGTTTTTTTGTCTCTCCTGATTTGCGGTCCGTTGGGTGGTTTTCAGGCATATCTTCTTATTCTGAGTCATCAACAGCCACTACCTTATTTCATCCTGTCTACACTTCATGGCAAAGTAGTTCAATGCGTGCCTTTTTCGTTTTACGGCATGCCCTTACGGACATAATGGACAATTGCCTGGAGTTTTATGCCCACCCATCTGGTTTGGTTTCGCGCGGATCTGCGCCTGCATGACAACATCGCCCTGGCGGCAGCCTGTCGCTCTGAACACGCCCGCGTGCTGGCGCTGTTTATCGCTACTCCCGGACAGTGGCAGCAGCATGATATGGCCCCCCGACAAGCCGCTTATCTCTGTTCGCATCTGAATGCCCTGCAACGTTCGCTGGCGGAAAAAGGCATTCCGTTGATTTACAAAGAGGTCAGCGATTTTACCGCTCAGCTCAGCGCGGTACAGGAGGTGTGTCAGCAGAACGACGTCACGCATCTTTTTTACAACTACCAGTACGAATTCAATGAACAGCAGCGCGATCGCGAGCTTGAGCGCATCCTCGGGGATGTAGAGTGTCAGGGATTTGATGACAGCGTCATGCTGGCGCCGGGCAGCGTAATGACCGGCAATCGCGAGATGTATAAGGTCTTTACGCCGTTTAAAAATGCATTTATCAAACGGCTGAAAGAGGCGTTGCCGGAGTGTGTTGCCGCGCCGTCTGCGCGAGGGGAGTGTGTAAACGACCTGCCTGAACTAACGTTTGACTATCCGCAACAGGCGTATGACCACTCTTTATTCCCGGCTGATGAAAAAGCGGCAATCGCGCAGCTGCGCCAGTTCTGCAAAACGGGGGCGGCCGCTTACGAGGCACGCCGGGATTTCCCCGCCATTGAAGGTACCAGCCGGTTGTCGGCCTGTTTAGCGCTGGGCGTGCTTTCTCCGCGCCAGTGTTTACACCGCCTTCTGGCAGAGCAGCCCCAGGCGCTGGAGGGGGGCGCTGGTTCGGTATGGCTTAACGAGCTTATCTGGCGCGAATTCTATCGTCATCTGATGACGTATCACCCTGAATTATGTAAACATCGTCCTTTCATTCGCTGGACCGAAAATGTGCAGTGGCAGCAAAACGAGATGCTGCTGCAGGCCTGGCAAAAGGGTGAAACCGGCTACCCGATTGTGGACGCCGCGATGCGCCAGCTGAATGAAACTGGATGGATGCATAACCGCCTGCGGATGATTACCGCCAGCTTCCTGGTGAAAGATCTGCTTATCGACTGGCGTGTCGGGGAGCGGTATTTTATTTCTCAGCTGATCGATGGCGATCTCGCGGCGAATAATGGCGGCTGGCAATGGGCGGCCTCGACCGGAACCGATGCGGCACCTTACTTCCGGATTTTTAATCCCACCACGCAGGGACAAAAATTTGATGCGGACGGGACGTTTATCCGCCACTGGTTGCCTGCGCTGAAAGCGGTTCCCGCTAAGGCGATCCACGACCCGTGGGCATGGGCGGACAAACAGGGCGTAATACTCGATTATCCTCGTCCGATTGTTGAACATAAACAGGCGCGCGTCGCCACGCTGGCGGCGTACGAAGCGGCCCGCAAAGCGTAAGAGAGTCATGATGAAAAATACCGAACTGGAAAGTCTGATCAACGAAAAACTGAACAGCAGTGCCTTCAGCGACTACGGCCCGAACGGGTTACAGGTTGAAGGGCGCGACACGGTGCAAAAAATTATCACCGGTGTGACCGCCAGTCAGGCGTTGCTGGATGAAGCCGTGCGTCAGGAGGCCGATGCGGTCATCGTCCATCACGGCTATTTCTGGAAGAACGAATCACCGATCGTTCGCGGCATGAAGCGCAACCGACTGAAAACGTTGCTGGCGAATGATATCAACCTCTATGGCTATCACCTGCCGCTGGACGCTCATCCCGAGCTTGGCAACAACGTCCAGCTCGCGCAGCTGTTAGGGATCACCGTGATGGGTGAAATTGAGCCGCTGGTACCGTGGGGCGAGCTGTCGATGCCGGTACCGGGTCTTGAGCTGGCCTCCTGGATTGAAGCACGTCTGGGCCGCCGTCCGCTGTGGAGCGGCGATACCGGCCCGGATACGGTGAAGCGTGTCGCCTGGTGCACCGGTGGCGGTCAGGGCTTTATCGATAGCGCCGCGCGTTTTGGTGTTGATGCCTTTATTACCGGGGAAGTCTCCGAGCAGACCATCCATTCAGCCCGTGAACAGGGGCTGCATTTTTACGCGGCAGGTCACCACGCCACCGAGCGCGGCGGCATTCGCGCCCTGAGCGAATGGCTGACCGAAAATACCGATCTGGATGTCACCTTTATTGATATCCCTAACCCGGCCTGATGAGAGGTACCTGAGTGCAGCGAGCGCGTTGTTATCTTCTGGGGGAAACGGCGGTGGTGCTGGAGCTGGAGCCGCCCGTCACCCTTGCTACCCAAAAGCGTATCTGGCGGTTAACGCAGCGTCTGGTGGATGTGCCGGAGGTGGTTGAAGCGATCCCGGGGATGAATAACATCACCGTGGTGCTGCGTAATCCGCATATGCTGGCACTGGATGCCATTGAACGTTTACAGCGCTGGTGGGAGGAGAGCGAAGCGCTGGAGCCGGAATCCCGCACGATTGAGATCCCGGTGGTGTATGGGGGCACAGGAGGACCCGATCTTGGCGTGGTGGCTGAACACAGTGGGCTAACCGAAAAACAGGTCGTTGAGCTGCACGCCTCCGTTGATTATGTGGTCTGGTTTTTGGGATTCCAGCCGGGCTTCCCGTATCTGGGCGGACTCCCTTCGGCACTGCATACGCCACGTCGCGCTGAGCCGCGTCTGAGCGTGCCGGCGGGTACCGTCGCGATTGGCGGCGAACAGACGGGCATTTATCCGCTGGCGTCGCCGGGGGGCTGGCAGCTTATCGGACACACGTCTATGCCGTTATTTGAACCGGGCCTGGACTCGCCGGTCCTCCTGCGTCCTGGCGACACCCTTCGCTTTATCCCGCAGAAGGAGGGGGTATGTTAACGCTTATTCGCGCCGGGCTTTACACCTCTGTTCAGGATGCGGGTCGCTTTGGCATGCGCCAGTCTGGCGTGAGCTATTGTGGCGCGCTGGACAGACCAGCACTGGAGATTGCCAACGTGCTGGTGGGCAATCCCGGCAATACGGCTGCGCTCGAAATTACGCTGGGGCAGTGTGTCATTGAATTTAGTCAGGAGACCTGGTTTGCGTTAACCGGCGCCGGGTGCGATGCCACGCTTGATGGCAAAGCGGTCTGGACCGGCTGGCGGCTGCGGGCAAAAGCCGGACAGCGTTTAACGCTTAAGCGTCCTCAGCATGGGGTTCGCAGTTATCTTGCCGTTGCCGGTGGGATTGACGTGCCGGAGGTGCTGGGCTCATCCAGTACCGATCAGAAAGCCGGAATTGGCGGCCACGAAGGACGTTTGTTGCGCGATGGCGATCGTCTGGCGATAAAACCGTCAACGCGGCACTTTTCAACCGCGCAGGGTGTAAAACAGCTCCTGTGGGGAAACCAGATCCGCGCCCTGCCGGGGCCGGAGTATCAGGAATTTGATGAGGTGTCTCAGGAGTCTTTCTGGCGCTCGCCGTGGAAGATTAGCCCGCAGAGTAACCGCATGGGGTATCGTCTTCAGGGGCAGCCGCTGACCCGTACGACGGACCGCGAGCTGCTTTCACACGGTCTGTTGCCCGGCGTCATTCAGGTACCGGGTAACGGTCAACCGATTGTGTTGATGAACGATGCACAGACCACGGGCGGTTACCCGCGCATCGCCTGCATTATTGAGGCCGATCGCTACCATCTGGCGCAAATCCCGCTCGGACAGCCGATTCACTTCGTGCAATGCTCCCTGGAGGAGGCGCTGAAGGCGCGGCAGGACCAGCAGCGTTATCTGGAACAACTGGCGTGGAGGCTTGATGGTAAAGATTGATTTAAACGCCGATCTGGGCGAGGGCGGCAGCGCCGACGCTGAACTGATGACCCTGGTCACCTCGGTGAATATCGCCTGCGGTTTTCACGCGGGTGATGCCCAAACGATGCTGGCTAGCGTGCGCAATGCCATCAAAAACGGCGTAGCGATAGGGGCGCATCCGAGCTTCCCTGACCGGGAGAATTTTGGTCGTACGGCGATGGATCTCCCGCCCGAGACGGTCTACGCCCAGACGCTTTACCAGATTGGCGCGCTCGAGGCGATTGTGCGTTCGCAGCAGGGCGCGCTGCGCCACGTGAAGCCGCACGGCATGCTCTATAATCAGGCGGCGAACGACCCCGCGTTGGCTGAGGCCATCGCCCGGGCGGTGTTCGATTGCAACCCACAACTGA
Organism: Enterobacter sp. T1-1; assembly: GCF_000710795.1. Lineage (NCBI taxonomy): Bacteria > Pseudomonadati > Pseudomonadota > Gammaproteobacteria > Enterobacterales > Enterobacteriaceae > Enterobacter > Enterobacter sp. T1-1. The sequence goes on from NZ_JALW01000039.1 coordinate 16,946, forward strand.
TCCTGGTTGGCCTGGCGGGGAGCGAGCTGATTCGCGCCGGTCAGCGTCTGGGGTTAACCACCCGCCAGGAAGTGTTTGCCGACCGAGGCTATCAGCCCGACGGAACCCTGGTTCCCCGTTCCCGGCCCAACGCGCTGATCACCGATGAGTCTCTGGCGCTGGCGCAGACCCTTCAGATGGTGCGCGAGGGAACAGTAACAACGGTTGAAGGTAATACGGCCAGCGTTCAGGCTGACACAGTATGCTTACACGGTGATGGCGAGCACGCGCTGCAGTTTGCCCGCCGCTTACGGGCGGCGTTTGCAGAGCAGGGGATCCTCGTCAGCGCCTGAAAATCATAAGGATAAAGAGATGCCAGAAGGCCCGGAGATCCGCCGCGCTGCGGATAGCCTCGAGGCGGCGATAAAAGGCAAACCCCTGACGGACGTCTGGTTTGCTTTTCCTCAACTGAAGCCGTTTGAAGCACCGCTGGTGGGACAAACGGTGACCCACATCGAAACGCGGGGAAAGGCGTTACTCACGCATTTTTCTCATAACCTGACGTTATACAGCCACAACCAGCTTTATGGCGTCTGGCGGGTGGTTAACGCCAACGAGCAGCCGCAAACCACCCGTGTGCTGCGCGTCAGGCTGCAAACCGCGGATAAAGCGATTTTGCTCTATAGCGCGTCTGATATCGAAATGTTAACGCCGGAGCAACTGCTTACGCACCCGTTCTTACAGCGGGTCGGGCCGGACGTGCTGGATACGCGTCTGACGGCGAATGATGTCAAAGCCCGCCTGTTATCCCCTAAATTCCGCAACCGGCAATTTTCCGGGCTACTGCTCGATCAGGCGTTCCTGGCCGGATTAGGCAATTACCTTCGCGTCGAAATTCTCTGGGAGGCCGGGCTGGCACCACAGCATAAAGCGTCGCAGTTGAGGGATGATCAGCTGGAAGTGCTCTCTCACGCGCTGCTGGATATTCCGCGGCTATCGTATAACACCCGCGGCGTGGTAGATGACAACAAGCATCACGGGGCGCTGTTCCGCTTTAAGGTGTTTCATCGGGCGGGGAAGAGGTGCGAACGGTGCGGTGGGGTGATTGAGAAGACAACGCTCTCTTCACGACCGTTTTACTGGTGTCCCGGGTGCCAGAGGTAAAAAGTAAAACGGTAACCCTCAGGTTACCGTTTTTAATGTGTTCACCCTCTCCCGGTGGGAGAGGGCCGGGGTGAGGGCATCAGGCC
>NZ_JALW01000040.1:0-85862 GCF_000710795.1 Enterobacter sp. T1-1
TTACAGGGACGTTACATCCGCCCGTCCCCGATAAGCCGGAAGGAATAAGCCGAAGGCACCGCGAAGCGGCGATTTACCGCCGGGAGCCCTGGCACGTTCACGGGTCATGTTGTTACAGAGTAGCAAGGAACATAAAGTGAACGGAATGACCTCCACAGCCGTATGTTCCCCCTCACCCCCGCCCTCTCCCAAAGGGAGAGGGAGCCGTCTGTGCAGGCATTATTTATGGGGATCCCTCAGCCCACAGGGAGAGGGTGGTTAAGAAGGAAATTACTTCTTGCTAATCTTATCCAGATACCCCATCACAAACGCCGAAAGCACAAACGTCAGATGGATAATGACATACCACATCAGTTTGTTGTCCGGGACATTCTTTGCGTCCATGAACACGCGTAACAGGTGGATGGAGGAGATCGCCACAATCGAGGCGGCCACTTTATTCTTCAGCGACGTGGCATCCATTTTGCCCAGCCAGCTCAGCTTTTCTTTACGCGCGTCGATATCAAGCTGGGAGACAAAATTCTCATAGCCAGAGAACATCACCATCACCAGTAAGCCCCCCACCAGCGTCATATCCACCAGTGACAGCAGAACCAGAATCAAATCTGCTTCGGCAATGGAAAAGATGTTCGGCAGAACATGCAAGATTTCCTGGAAGAACTTAATCGTGAGCGCAATCAGCGCCAGCGAAAGGCCAAAATAGACGGGTGCCAGTATCCAGCGCGAGGCGTACATAGCGTTTTCAAAGAAGCGTTCCATAAAGTCCTGTCTGCAAACGAAACCAGCACTCAGTATATCGCAACGGCGCTGACTGTTTGCAACAACTAACCATTACACGTTGTCAGGATCCACCTCAGGGCGCGCATACTCCGGCCAGACCAGCACCACCAGCTCCGGATAGGCTTCCAGGCTGAACTCGCGAAAGCACTGACGCAGGTTTAATACGTCTAAATCGGAATACGAGACCTTCTCACCATTCAGACAGCGCTTTTTGATATTGTCGTAATATTTATAGACCGCTGAATTCAGGTCACTGCAGCGACGCTGCGCTTCAAACAGGCCCGGCGTGTCATTAATTTCCGACATTTTCATCCGCTTTATTGTCGCGTGCAAAAAGTCGATATATTCATGGTTCACCCGCCAGTACCAAACCGGCGTCACCGAGTTCATCAAAACAGAGAAATGGTCTTCACCTTCCTCTTTAGTCATCAGTTCAGGCTGTGGGGTTTCACTGGTGTCTTTCGACTCTTTCGTTTTATTGAACTCCTGCATCAATAAAAGAACACCAGCGGTCAGTAATAGTAATGTAATGACCGTAAAAAAGATGCTGTTCATGGGTTGGCTCCATTTTTTTTGATTTTAAAATTGCCTCATGATATTGTCAACGAATCTCACGCCTTTATCTTCCCCACCTTGTTGAAATTAAAGGAAATTAAAAAATGTTGCCCGACTATCTCGTCCCGGCTAAGTACCACATCACGCCTGTGGAACAGCAACCGACGGAAGCAGAAAAAGAGGCTAATTTCACTCAGGGAAAAAGAAAGCTCGCTGATTTTGAACCAGACATATTAATTGGTGTTTCCCGTAGCGGCAAATCCCGTAATATGTTGCTGGAAGAGCACGATCGTCATATAAAGGATCGGTTATTTCGCGCCATCAAAATTGAAGCCTTGGTCCACCTGTTGAATGACCTGCAGGCAGAAGGCGAAATAGATGCCCAGAAACTAAGCCAAATAATGGCCGAAAAGACCAAAGAAATAAATGAAGCGGGCAATGAAATTTGGCTTAATCTAATTACGCGAGAAAAAAACAACCCAATTTTTTATAACCTGGGGGAAGATTAATGTGAAAGACGTTAAAGATAACGATGTTTATTTGACTTTAGATGAGAAAAAAAGTGACGAATTTATCTTAAAGCAAAATCTCGAGGCTTTGCGTAACACCAAAAACGCCGAGATGACGCGTATTACCCAGGATCTGGTTTCCATTCCGGCGACGCTGGTGCGCCTGAAATGGCAGAACCGCCGCGAGATTTATCCCTTACAGGTCAAGGAAGAGATTTACGGCGCCGTGATGAATGCCATCATCGAACAACGGCCCGAGCTGAAAGAGAAGCTTCTGGGGCGTCTGGAGGCCAATTATCAGTATCTGCTGGCCAGAGAAACCGCGACCCTGCGCCTGACGCGCAAACTGTCCGACGGCGAGTATCGTACCTCAAACGTCACCAGCGTCGCGCTTGACGAGGACGCGCTGGCAGCCCTCTCTCCCGCGTCGACGGATAACAAACACGAATAACCCGACAGGCATAAAAAAAGCCGGCTTTCGCCAGCTTCTTCGTTATTTCGCGGCCGCTTTCTCTTCGCCGACCAGCCCAATCTTCAGATAACCCGCCTGATGCAGCGTATCCATGACCTTCATCATGGTCTCGTAATCAACGGTTTTATCCGCACGGAAGAAGACCGTCGTGTCTTTCTTACCGCCAGTGAGCTGATCCAGCACCGGGATGACAGAGTCAGCCGTCACCGGGTCGTTGCCGAGGAACATCGATTTATCTGCTTTCACCGACAGATAGATGGGCTTTTCCGGGCGCGGCTGCGGCTGGCTGGACGAGGCAGGCAGGTTTACCTTCACGTCGACCGTCGCCAGCGGCGCAGCAACCATGAAGATAATCAGCAGAACCAGCATAACGTCGATAAACGGCGTCACGTTGATTTCATGCATTTCGCCGTTATCGTCCAGATTTTCATTAAGACGCATTGCCATAATTCATTAACCTACGCGCAGTTTGGACGCCGCGTGCACCGGTTTAGCGGCACTGGCATTCAGATCAAGATCGCGGCTTTGCAGCAGCAGAACCTGCGCGGCGACGTCACCGAGGGTGGCTTTATAGCTGCCAATCATGCGCGCGAAGACGTTATAGATAACCACCGCAGGGATCGCCGCAACCAGACCGATAGCGGTCGCCAGCAGCGCTTCGGCGATACCCGGTGCAACTACCGCCAGGTTCGTCGTTTGGGTTTGCGCAATCCCGATAAAGCTGTTCATGATGCCCCAGACCGTACCGAACAGCCCCACGAACGGCGAGATGGCCCCGATGGTCGCCAGATAACCATTGCCCCGGCCCATATGGCGACCCACGGCGGCGACGCGACGCTCCAGACGGAAGCCGGTACGTTCTTTAATACCTTCGTTATCTTCACTGCCTGCGGAGAGTTCCAGCTCGTTTTGCGCTTCGTTAACTAACAGGGTGGTCAGGCTTTTCGCGTGGAAGGATGAGGTCATGTCAGACGCCTGATCCAGAGAGCGGGCTTCAGCCAGCTGCTGTTGCTCACGCTTGAGGCGGCGCTTCTGAGAAATCAGCTCGGCGCTCTTGCCAAAGAAGATAGCCCACGTGATCACGGACGCCAGAATCAGGCCGATCATCACAATCTTAACCACGATGTCAGCATGATGATACATGCCCCAAACGGAGAGATCCGTCTGCATCAAATTATTACCCACTCTGTATCTCCAGGACGCAAATCACAAAATCTGAACGTAATAATATCAAAACATCGTCGAATTGATAGTCGTTCTCATTACTATTTACATAGTGCCGCAATTTTCGCTCATATTCCTTGCGCTTACGCAGTAAAAATTTCTTATGCGGTTTTTTGCTAATATTTTCTGCTTATTCGATAAGCATCCGGGTGCAGATTTTCACATTCGTGGTAGTCTGGACGTCCAGACGTATAAAAACAGGGTTAGCGAACATGACCAAGAAGCATCTTGATACCACGCTGGTACAGGCCGGGCGCAGCAAGAAATATACTCAGGGTTCGGTGAACAGCGTGATCCAACGGGCCTCCTCGCTGGTGTTTGATACCGTAGAGGACAAAAAAATCGCCACGCGTAACCGCGCCAAAGGCGGGCTGTTTTACGGACGTCGTGGCACGCTAACCCACTTCTCACTGCAGGAAGCCATGTGCGAGCTGGAAGGCGGCGCAGGCTGCGCGCTGTTTCCGTGCGGTGCGGCGGCAGTCGCCAACACCATTCTGGCGTTCGTGGAACAGGGCGACCATATTCTGATGACCAACACCGCCTATGAACCGAGTCAGGATTTCTGCACCAAAATCCTCTCCCGACTCGGCGTAACCACGGGCTGGTTCGATCCGCTGATTGGCGAAGGCATCGCAGAGCTTATTCAGCCCAACACGCGCATTGTGTTCCTGGAATCTCCGGGTTCGATCACCATGGAAGTACACGACGTGCCGGCCATTGTGAAAGCCGTGCGCAGCAAAGCGCCAGAGGCGATTATCATGATCGACAACACCTGGGCGGCGGGCGTGCTGTTTAAAGCGCTGGAATTCGACATTGATATCTCCATTCAGGCGGCGACCAAATATCTGATTGGCCACTCAGACGGGATGATCGGCACGGCCGTGTCTAACGCCCGCTGCTGGGATCAACTGCGGGAAAATGCCTACCTGATGGGGCAGATGGTCGATGCCGATACCGCCTACATGACCAGCCGAGGCATCCGCACGCTGGGGGTGCGCCTGCGTCAGCATCACGAAAGCAGCCTGAAGATAGCTGAGTGGCTGGCGCAGCACCCGCAGGTTGAGCGCGTCAACCATCCGGCACTGCCGGGCAGTAAAGGGCATGAATTCTGGCAACGAGACTTTACGGGCAGCAGCGGTTTGTTCTCATTCGTTCTAAAAAAACGGCTGAATAATGACGAGCTGGCAAGCTATCTGGATAATTTTACCCTCTTCAGCATGGCCTACTCCTGGGGCGGGTTTGAATCCCTGATCCTGCCTAATCAGCCGGAGCAGATTGCGGCCCTGCGCCCTGGCGGTGAAGTGGACTTCAGCGGCACCCTGATTCGCCTGCATATCGGTTTAGAAAACGCGGACGATTTAATTGCCGATTTAGCAGCAGGGTTTGCGCGTATCGTGTAGAGTGCTGGCAAACATGTACTCCATGGATGCTTTTGTGGACACCGCCACCAGAAAAGTCTGCATTAGTTGCGCCCGCGATCAACCCCATCGGGCAAATAAGGGAGTACAATAGTGCTATATCTGTTGTTCCACAGGAAAGTCCATGGCTGTTATTCAAGATATTATCGCGGCGCTCTGGCAACACGACTTCGCCGCACTGACCGATCCTCACGTTGTAGGTATCGTCTATTTCGTGATGTTCGCGACCCTGTTTCTGGAAAATGGATTACTGCCAGCCTCATTTTTACCCGGTGATAGCCTCCTTTTGCTTGCGGGGGCGTTAATCGGTAAAGGTGTCATGGACTTCGCGCCGACCATGGTGATCCTCACCTCCGCGGCAAGCCTGGGCTGCTGGCTGAGCTATCTGCAGGGCCGCTGGCTCGGCAACACGCGCGTCGTGAAGGGCTGGCTGGCGCAGCTACCGCATAAATACCATCAGCGTGCGACCTGCATGTTTGACAGGCATGGCCTGCTGGCCTTGCTGGCCGGGCGTTTTCTGGCCTTTGTTCGCACCCTGCTGCCCACCATGGCAGGCATTTCCGGCCTGTCGAACCGCCGCTTCCAGTTCTTCAACTGGCTGAGCGCGTTGTTATGGGTGGGTGTCGTTACCACTCTCGGCTACGCGCTGAACATGATCCCGTTTGTGAAGCACCATGAAGACCAGGTAATGACCTTCCTGATGGTGCTGCCGATGTTCCTGCTGGTGGCTGGACTGGTGGGAACGATTGCGGTGGTGATTAAGAAGAAGTACTGCAGTGCATAAATAAAAGCCGGGTGGCGCTATCGCTTACCCGGCCTACGTTTGCCGTCAGACTCCCTGCATGGTTCGGATGCGTGACGCATCCTCTCCCGGCGTGACGCCGAAGTAGCGCTTAAACTCCCGACTAAACTGCGACGCACTCTCATACCCGACCCGCATCGCCGCCGCGCTGGCCTTCATGCCGTCGTGGATCATCAGCATCCGCGCCTTATGCAGCCGGTAGGTTTTGAGGTATTGCAGCGGCGAGGTGCTGGTCACCGACTTAAAGTTGTGGTGAAACGCCGAGACGCTCATGTTCGCTTCCGCCGCCAGCTGGTCAACGCTGAGGTTTTCCGTGTACTGGCTTTCGATGCGCTTGAGCACGCGGCTTATCAGGCTGAAGTGGGTCTGCCGACTGACCAGCGCCAGTAGTGCCCCGCCACCCGGCCCCAGCAGCACATGATAGAGAATTTCGCGGATGATTTGCTTACCCAGAATACGCGCATCCAGCGGCCTCTCCATCACGTCCAGCAGACGCTCAATGGCACAGAGGATCTCCTCTGACAGCGTGGCTGAGTTAATGCCGCTCGCCGCCATCGACGGCTGGAAAAGCTCGTCTTCGCCAATGTCCATCAGCAGCTCCTGTAGCTGAAGAATATCGACATTCACGCGGATCCCCGCCAGCGGTACCTCCTCTGTCGCGAAGGTTTCACATTCGAAGGGTAAAGGTACTGTCAGCAGCAGATATTCATTGGTGTCATAACGGAACACGCGTTCATTGATATAACCAATTTTATGGCCGGAAAAGAGAAAAACGATGCCCGGCTGATACATCACCGGCGTCCGCGTTCCCGGCTGCGTCCCGTAGAGCAGGCGAATATCCGGCAGCAGTTCGCCTGGGTTATTTTGCTTATCAATCAGTCTCTTAATCTGCGAAGTGAGCTGAAGACAGATGGCTTCACGGTTCATTTAGCGTTACTCCGGGTACGGTTTGCGACCCTCACAGTCTGCGCATTTTCCTGACGTTTCTCCAGTGCTCTGTAGAAATGGGCAAGACATCGGCAGGAATGTGCATTGAGAGGATATCCCCGGGCAGCCACAATGTGCAGCATCAGGTAGCCATCCGCGCCGCCACGATTTTTCACCCACGATAGGGAACGAGCCATGAATAATTTTAATCTCCACACCCCAACCCGCATCCTGTTTGGTAAAGGCGCTATCGCCGATCTGCGTGCACAGATCCCCGCTGACGCCCGCGTGCTGATCACCTACGGTGGCGGCAGCGTGAAAAAAACAGGCGTGCTGGATCAGGTTTACAGCGCACTGGAAGGTCTGGACGTGCGCGAGTTTGGCGGTATCGAGCCAAACCCTTCTTATGAAACGCTGATGAACGCGGTGAAAATCGCCCGCGAAGAAAACATCACCTTCCTGCTGGCTGTCGGCGGGGGGTCCGTGCTGGACGGCACGAAGTTCATCGCCGCGGCAGCACACTACGCCGACGGTATCGATCCATGGCATATCCTGGAAACCCGCGGCAGCGACATTAAAAGCGCGATCCCGATGGGCTCCGTGCTGACCCTGCCAGCCACCGGTTCTGAATCCAACAAAGGCGCGGTGATCTCCCGTAAAACCACCGGAGACAAACAGGCCTTTATGAACGAGCACGTTCAGCCCGTATTCGCGATCCTCGATCCGGTGTACACCTACACCCTGCCCGCGCGTCAGGTCGCGAACGGCGTGGTCGACGCCTTTGTTCACACCGTTGAGCAGTACGTGACTTATCCGGTGGATGCCAAAATTCAGGATCGTTTTGCGGAAGGCATTCTGCTGACGCTGGTCGAAGAGGGTCCGAAGGCGCTGAAAGAGCCAGAAAACTACGACGTGCGTGCCAACGTGATGTGGGCTGCAACGCAGGCCCTGAACGGGCTGATTGGCGCAGGCGTGCCGCAGGACTGGGCAACCCACATGCTGGGCCATGAACTGACGGCGATGCACGGTCTGGATCACGCCCAGACGCTGGCGGTGGTTCTGCCGGCCCTGTGGAACGAAAAACGTGATACCAAACGCGCCAAACTGCTGCAGTACGCGGAACGCGTCTGGAACATCACCGAAGGTTCTGACGACGCGCGTATCGATGCGGCAATCGAAGCGACCCGCAACTTCTTTGAAGGCCTGGGCGTGCCGACGCGTCTGTCCGGCTATGGTCTGGATGGCAGCTCTATCCCTGCCCTGCTGGCTAAACTTGAAGAACACGGCATGACTCAGCTGGGCGAACATGGCGACATTACGCTGGACGTTAGCCGTCGTATCTACGAGGCGGCGCGCTAAGCGTTTTTGGCATCCTGCCTTTCGTTTTTTGACATTTCGTCCAGACTTAATGCACACCCCATCGCCGGAGTCCCCCTCCGGCGATGCGCACCTGAAGGAGGAAAAATGGCAAACCAAACCGTAATCAAGCTGCAGGACGGCAACGTGATGCCCCAGTTGGGGCTAGGTGTATGGAAAGCCGGTAACGACGAGGTCGTCTCCGCCATTCATAAAGCACTGGAAGTCGGCTATCGGTCCATTGATACCGCCGCCGCCTACAAAAACGAGGACGGCGTGGGGAAAGCACTGGCCAGCGCCGGTATGCCCCGCGACGACCTTTTTATCACCACCAAACTGTGGAACGACGACCAAAAGCGCCCGCGCGAAGCGCTGCAGGAGAGCCTGGATAAACTCCAGCTCGATTTCGTCGATCTGTATCTGATGCACTGGCCGGTTCCGGCTATCGACCATTATGTTGATGCCTGGAAAGGGATGATTGAACTGCAAAAAGAGGGGCTGGTGAAAAGCATCGGCGTCTGTAACTTCCAGGTTCATCACCTGCAGCGTCTGATTGACGAAACGGGCGTTGTGCCGGTGATTAATCAGATTGAACTGCACCCGCTGATGCAGCAGCGCCAGCTTCACGCCTGGAACGCCACGCACAAAATCCAGACCGAATCCTGGAGCCCGCTGGCTCAGGGCGGTGAAGGGGTGTTCGACCAGAAAATTATCCGCGATCTGGCGGATAAATATGGCAAAACCCCGGCGCAGATTGTCATTCGCTGGCACCTGGACAACGGCCTGGTGGTGATCCCGAAATCGGTCACGCCATCGCGCATCGCCGAGAACTTCGACGTCTGGGATTTCCGCCTGGATAAAGATGAGCTGGGCGAGATTGCGAAACTGGATCAGGGCAAGCGTTTAGGGCCCGATCCGGATCAGTTTGGCGGTTAATCCCCTCACCCTGCCCTCTCCCCGAAGGGGAGAGGGTGTTCAAGTTCCCTCTCCCCTTCGGGGAGAGGGTTAGGGTGAGGGGTGAGGGCATCATCGTTATCCGATCTTACGTTTTCCCGCTTTTTTCGTCCCCGTAGCCCTACCATTCGAACGCTGATGCACAATCGGCGTATGCTTGGTCAGCGCCGGGCGCGTATGGCGGTTCTGGCGACGCGCTTCGCGCATCTCATCCAGCGTTGGTGCCGGCACCAGACAGTCGCGACGCGAGCCAATCAGATGCTTTTTCCCCATCTCTTCCAGCGCCTGGCGGATCAGCGGCCAGTTAGCCGGATCGTGGTAGCGCAGCAGCGCTTTGTGCAGACGACGCTGTTTATCCCCTTTCGGCACCACCACGTCTTCACTCTTGTAACCAATTTTACTCAGCGGGTTTTTGCCGGTGTAGTACATGGTTGTGGAGTTGGCGAGCGGTGACGGATAGAAGTTCTGCACCTGATCCAGACGGAAGCGACGCTGTTTCAGCCACAGCGCCAGGTTCACCATGTCTTCATCGCGCGTACCCGGGTGGGCGGAGATGAAGTACGGGATCAGGTACTGCTCTTTCCCTGCCTGCTTTGAGTAGGTATCGAACAGCTGTTTAAAGCGATCGTAGCTGCCCATCCCCGGCTTCATCATTTTCGACAGCGGGCCTTCTTCGGTGTGCTCCGGCGCAATCTTCAGATAGCCACCGACGTGGTGCGTCGCCAGCTCTTTGATGTAACGCGGATCTTCCACAGCGATGTCGTAACGTACCCCGGAGGCAATCAGGATTTTCTTGATGCCCTTCAAATCACGCGCGCGGCGATAGAGGTTGATCGTCGGCTCGTGGTTGGTGTCCATATGTTCGCAAATGCTCGGATAGACACAGGAGAGACGGCGGCAGGTTTGCTCCGCGCGCGGCGATTTACAGCGCAGCATGTACATATTGGCCGTTGGGCCGCCGAGGTCGGAGATCACCCCGGTAAAGCCAGGCACGGTATCGCGAATGGCTTCGATCTCGTTGATGATCGAATCTTCAGAACGGCTCTGAATAATGCGCCCCTCGTGCTCGGTAATGGAGCAGAAGGAGCAGCCGCCGAAGCAGCCGCGCATGATGTTGATCGAGAAGCGGATCATCTCATACGCCGGGATACGGGCGTTGCCGTACGCCGGGTGCGGCACGCGTTTGTACGGCAGCGCAAAGACGCTGTCCATCTCTTCGGTGGAGAGCGGGATCGCCGGAGGGTTGATCCAGATAAAACGCTCGCCGTGCTTCTGCATCAACGCACGCGCACAGCCGGGGTTGGTTTCATGGTGCAGAATACGGGACGCGTGGGCGTAGAGCACCTTATCGGCTTTCACCTTCTCGTAGGACGGCAGCAGCACATAGGTCTTTTCCCACGGTTTCGGGCGCGGCGGCTGCACGACGATAGCCTTCGCTTCCGCTTTCTTTGGCTCAACCGGTTTGTTATCGGCGCACGGCAGATCTTCGCCATACGGGTGCGGGATAGGATCGATTTTGCCCGGCATATCGATGATGCGGGAATCCACCCCGCGCCAGCCCGGCAGCGCTTCTTTCACCATGATGGCGGTGTTGCGCACGTCGCGGATGCTGCTTACCGGCTCGCCCTGCGACAGACGGTGCGCCACTTCTACCAGTGGGCGCTCGCCGTTACCGTAAATCAGCATGTCGGCTTTGGAGTCCACCAGCACCGAGCGGCGCACGGTATCAGACCAGTAATCATAGTGCGCGGTACGACGCAGGCTCGCCTCGATGCCGCCCAGGATCACCGGCACATCTTTCCAGGCTTCTTTACAGCGCTGGGTGTAGACCAGCGTGGCGCGGTCAGGGCGTTTACCCGCCACGTTATCCGGTGTGTACGCATCGTCATGGCGCAGCTTACGGTCGGCGGTATAACGGTTGATCATCGAGTCCATGTTGCCGGCGGTCACGCCGAAGAACAGGTTCGGTTTACCCAGACGCATAAAGTCGTCTTTGCTGTTCCAGTCTGGCTGGGAGATGATCCCCACGCGGAAGCCCTGCGCTTCAAGCATGCGGCCGCAGATGGCCATACCGAAGCTCGGGTGGTCAACGTAGGCATCGCCCGTGACCAGAATGATATCGCAGCTATCCCAGCCCAGTTGGTCCATCTCTTCCCGGGACATCGGCAGGAACGGCGCCGGTCCAAAGCAGGCCGCCCAGTACTGGGGCCACGAGAAAAGGTCACGATCCGGCTGGATCAGGGAAATTGCGCTCATAATGCTTCCGAAGAAAAAATAGACAAAAGGAGCCGGATTATACGCTGTTCATCCGCCAGATTTGAAGAAAAGGATGCAAGAGGCAGACAGATATTCACAGAAGTCGTTAAAATACAGCGCCCTGATTATTTTGGCTCATAATATTCACTCTAACTTCCGGTGATTTTCCCCCGGAACAGGTTCTTGCGCGGAGTTCTGTTGTGAAGTTCAACGATTCGTTACATGTCTCCCAGCTGCGGGTTGTGCTTCATCTCTGCGGGTTTCTGGTTCTTCTGTACAGCCTGTCTATGCTGCCGCCGATGGTTATCGCTCTGCTGAATAAAGAGCGAACCTATTTTGCTTTTTTGACCACCTTTTTGACCTTTTTCAGCCTCGGCGGCCTGGCCTGGCGGGCAACCCGTCACGCCGGTATACAGCTACGCACCCGCGACGGATTCGTGATTATCGTCCTGTTCTGGCTGCTGTTCTCATTAATCAGCGCCATGCCGCTCTGGATGGACGATGGTCTGCAACTCTCCTTTGCTGACGCACTTTTTGAAGGCGTTTCCGGGATCACCACCACGGGCGCAACGGTGATCGGCGACGTTAGCGCCCTGCCCAAATCGTACCTCTATTATCGCGCGCAGCTCAATTTCATTGGCGGGCTGGGCGTCATCGTGCTGGCCGTCGCGGTCCTGCCGCTGCTGGGCATCGGTGGTATGAAGCTGTACCAGTCAGAAATGCCCGGCCCGTTTAAAGAGGAGCGTCTGACGCCCCGGCTCGCCGATACCGCACGCACCCTGTGGGTCACCTATCTGGCGCTGGGCATAACCTGCACGCTGGCGTACTGGCTGGCGGGGATGCCCTTTTTTGATGCCGTTTGTCACGGGCTCTCCACCGTATCCCTGGGCGGCTTTTCAACCCGCAGCGAGAGCATCGGTTTTTATGACAGCCACGCGATTGAGCTTGTCGCCGGCACCTTTTCGCTGCTTTCGGCGTTTAACTTTACCCTCTGGTATGTCGCCCTTGTAAGACGCACGCTGAAGCCGATTCGCCGCAGCCCGGAGGTGAGATTCTTTCTGGCCGCTGCCGCGGTGCTTATCGCCATTACCGCCTGGCAGGTCTGGCACGCGGGAATGTATAACCCTCTCGACAGCCTGGTGCACGCCTTCTTCCTGGCAAGCTCAATGATGACCGATAACGGCCTTTCAACGGCCGATTACGCCCACTGGCCTGCCCACACCATATTCCTGCTGCTGAGCGCCAGCTTCTTTGGTGGCTGCGTGGGTTCGACCTGCGGTGGGATTAAGGCCCTGCGTTTTCTGATGATGTTCAAGCAGAGTATTCAGGAGATGAATCAGCTGGCGCATCCGCGGGCGCTGCTGACCATCAAGGTTGGCAACAGCGTGGTGAATGAGCGCGTCCTGCGTTCAGTATGGAGCTTCTTCTTTCTCTACGTGATGATCACAGGCTTTTTCGTCTGGGCGCTCAATCTGATGGGCTATGACCTGTTTACATCATTCGCGACGGTAGCTGCCTGTATCAACAATATGGGGCTGGGCTTTGGCGAAACGGCATCAACCTTCGGGACGTTAAAGGAAGAAGCCAAGCTGTTGATGTGCGCGGCGATGATCTTAGGACGTCTGGAAATTTATCCGGTGTTGATCCTGTGCTCGCGCTTTTTCTGGCGGGCATAACGCATTCCCGGCGCACCGGGAATGCTGTGCTTACGGCGCCGGGTTAACCAGCATTTGCCCTACGGAGCCCCTGTCCATCATCTCCAGCGTCTGGCTGTGGAACAGGAACGGGAAGTGCGGCCAGGAAGGCTGGCCGTAGTAGACAAGCAGTTCAACCTGACCATCCACCCAGACGGTGTCTTTCCAGCCCCTGTCTTCCGGGAACGGCATCGCGCCGTTCACGTTGCGGATCAGGAATGACACACCTTCAATATGGAACGACTGCGGCATGTCGGAGCGAACGGTCCAGCGCTCCCAGGTGCCCTGCTGGGCGGTAATGTCGATACGGTTAACGTCCCACAGCGCGCCGTTGATGCCCGGGTCGTCGCCGAGGCTGATATCACGGCTGCGTACCGGCGAACCGCTCATGATCTCCTGCGGCAGCAGGCGCATGGGCAGGCTGTCGGTCACCAGCGGCAGGAGACCGGTTGGGCGCAGGGTCAGCACCAGCGTGGAGACCAGAATGCTCGACGGCTCAAAGAAGCCACGAATGCGATCCACAATGCTCGCCGCTTCGCCGCAGGTCACCGAGACTTCATCGCCGTTGGTCATATCCACGAGGATTTCACGGCGTTCACCCGGGGCAAGCGCCAGCTGTTTAACGGACACCGGCGCGGGTAAAAAGCCCTGGTCGCCAGAGATCACATGCAGCGGGCGGCCATCGCTCATCTGCAACAGATAGCGGCGCGAGTTAGAGGCGTTCAGCAGACGCAGGCGAACCCAGCCGCGCGAGACTTCGACATACGGACTTTGCGCGCCGTTGACCAGCAGCGTGTCGCCAACAAAGCCACCGCTACCCGGCTCGCTGTATTCCGGTGTGCCAAAGTTATCCAGACGCTTGTCCTGGATAATGACCGGGAAATCATCCACGCCGTAGTGGTTTGGAATGGGCAGAGATTTACTGACCTCGTCTTCTATCAGCCACATCCCGGCCAGGCCGTTATAAACCTGCTGGGCAGTGCGGTTAGGGGTATTAGCGTGATACCACAGCGTCGCCGCGCTCTGACGGATCGGCAGCACGGGAGCCCAGTCGGCGTTAGGCGACATCATGCGCGCGGCCCCGCCAATCAACGGGCCGGGAACCTGCAACCCGCTGATGGTCATCGCCACATTTTCAGGCGTGCGGTTGCTGTAGATGAGCTTTACGTCATCGCCATTCCACACGCGGATGGTCGGCCCAAGGTAGCGCCCGTTAATGCCCCAGACCGGTGCGCGGGTTCCCTGGGTAAACGACCAGTGGCTTCGCTGTAGCGTCAGGAATAGCGGCTGCCCGCGACGGGATTCAATCAACGGCGGAATGGGCAGCGGCTGTTGCTGCCCGGCGGCGCTGGCTGTCAGCGGCATCGCACCCGCACAAAGGGCGATCCCTGAAGCCTGAATAAACTGACGCCGACTGAGTGACATATAAGCTCCATCTGAAACGACTAACAACGCGGGAATTCGTTTTCCCTTTTAACGCCGGATTAGATCTTCCCGGCGGCTTCTCTCTCTGCGACTTCTTTGTCGAGCTGAGCAATATGCTGAACCATCAGTTCACGGCAGTGCGCTGCCAGCTCGCGGACCTGATCTTTACCGTATTTGCTGGTATCGACCGGCGGCAGCATCTCGACAATCACCAGCCCGTTATTCAGGCGGTTAAGATTAATCTTATTCGATGTATTGGAAACACACACGGGAATAATTGGAACGCCCGCCGCAATTGCGGCATGAAACGCCCCGGTTTTAAACGGCAGCAGACCGCGACCGCGGCTGCGCGTGCCTTCCGGGAACATCCAGATAGAAATGCGGCGCTTTTTGAAGTGGTTCACCACTTCCGCAATGGTACCGTGCGCTTTTGCGCGGTTATTACGGTCAATCAGCAGGTTACCCGTCAGCCAGTAGAGCTGGCCGAAAAAGGGGATCCACAGCAGGCTCTTCTTACCCACCGTCACGGTCGGCGGCAGCACGATGTTAGAGGCGGTCACCATATCGTAGTTATTTTGATGGTTTGCGATATAGATGGCGTTACCGAAATTCTCCGCCCCTTCCGGCAGACGCTTTTCAACCTTCAGGCCAAACAGCGGCGCAAGACGACCAAACATGTGGCCGAAGGTGGCGACATGCTTCGGGTTACGCGGGCTGAACAGGCAATAGATGCAGCCGAAAACACAGACCAGAATGCAGTAGATAACGGTAAGAATAAGACGAACAATGTATAGCATAGCGACCTCTGAAGCCCTGACAGCTGACAATTATACTTCACCTGTGGCCAGGTAAGGACTTTATTACGAGCGCGTATTGTTAATCGCAACGCACGAATTAACAACGGTTTTACGGGAAATTTTATTGGATATCCCCCTCCGGAACAGAGGGGGATCGAAACGCGTTACTCTTCGCTGTCGCCCGCGCTGCTGCGTGCAGGAGAATCGATCTCCACGCGGTCGATACGCTGCAGGCCGCGCATCAGCGAACCGCGGCGTCCGCGCTCGCCCACCACCTTCTGCAACTCTTCCGGACGCAGCTTGATTTTACGCTTGCCGACATGAATGGTCAGCGTGCTCTGCGGCGGCAGAATGAAGAGATGCGCCAGGCCATCTTCACCTTTCGCGGCTTCCGCCGACGGGATGTTGATGATCTTATTGCCCTTCCCTTTCGACAACTCCGGCAGGTCACTGACCGGGAACATCAGCATGCGCCCGGCAGACGTGATGGCCAGCAGCATGTCGCTCTCGTTCTCAACCACCAGCGGCGGCATAACGTGCGCGTTATCCGGCAGGCTGATCATGGCTTTACCGGCACGGTTACGTGACACGAGATCGTTAAAGGTACAGATAAAGCCGTAACCCGCATCAGAGGCCAACAGCAGTTTCTGGTCGTCGGCTTCCATCAGCATGTGGTCAACCGTCGCCCCCGGCGGCAGCGTCAGCTTGCCGGTCAGCGGTTCGCCCTGACCACGCGCGGAAGGCAGCGTGATCGGATCGATGGCGTAACTGCGGCCCGTGGAGTCAATAAACGCCACCGGCTGGTTGCTCTTGCCTTTCACGGCCGCCTTGAAGCTGTCGCCCGCTTTGTAGCTCAGCCCCGGCGCATCGATATCATGGCCTTTGGCGCTACGCACCCAGCCGCTCTGGGACAGGACGATGGTGACCGGCTCTGAAGGCTGCATGTCATGCTCGTTCATCGCCTTCGCTTCTTCGCGCTCATGCAGCGGAGAACGGCGGTCGTCGCCGAAGGCATCGGCATCGGCCTGCAACTCTTTCTTCAGCAGGGTGTTCATTTTGCGTTCGGACGCGAGGATCGCCTGCAGCTGATCGCGCTCTTTTTCCAGCTCGTTCTGCTCACCGCGGATCTTCATCTCTTCCAGCTTAGCGAGATGGCGCAGCTTCAGTTCGAGGATCGCTTCGGCCTGGGTTTCACTGATACCAAAGCGCGACATTAACGCGGGCTTCGGCTCGTCCTCGGTACGGATGATCTCAATGACTTCATCGATATTGAGGAACGCCACCAGCAAACCTTCGAGAATATGCAGGCGCTTAAGCACTTTCTCCAGACGGTGGTTCAGACGACGGCGCACCGTATCGCGACGGAAGGTCAGCCATTCGGAGAGGATCTCCAGCAGGTTTTTCACCGCCGGGCGTCCGTCCAGACCGATCATGTTCAGGTTGATGCGGTAGCTTTTTTCCAGGTCGGTGGTGGCGAACAGGTGGTTCATCACCTGCTCCATGTCCACGCGGTTAGAGCGCGGCACGATCACCAGTCGGGTTGGGTTCTCGTGGTCGGATTCATCGCGCAGGTCGTCCACCATCGGCAGCTTTTTATTGCGCATCTGGGAGGCGATCTGCTCCAGCACCTTGGCACCAGAGACCTGATGCGGCAGCGCGGTGATCACCACGGCTCCATCCTCTTTGGTCCACACCGCGCGCATGCGCACGGAGCCACGGCCATTCTGGTAGATTTTGCGGATTTCCGCACGCGAGGTGATGATCTCAGCTTCGGTCGGGAAGTCCGGCCCCTGAACGATATCCAGCAGCTCGTCCAGCGAGGTTTTCGGCTGTTCAATCAGGGTGATGGCGGCTTTCGCCACTTCACGCAGGTTGTGTGGCGGGATGTCTGTCGCCATACCGACCGCGATACCGGTGGTGCCGTTGAGCAGGATATTCGGCAGACGCGCAGGCAGCATTTTCGGCTCCTGCAGCGTGCCGTCGAAGTTTGGCACCCAGTCCACCGTCCCCTGGCCGAGTTCGCCCAGCAGCACTTCGGCATATTTAGACAGGCGGGATTCGGTATAACGCATCGCCGCGAAGGATTTCGGATCGTCCGGAGCCCCCCAGTTCCCCTGACCGTCCACCAGCGGGTAACGATAAGAGAACGGCTGGGCCATCAGCACCATCGCTTCATAGCAGGCGCTGTCGCCGTGCGGATGGTATTTACCCAGTACGTCACCGACGGTACGGGCGGATTTCTTGAACTTGGCGGTGGCGTTCAGCCCCAGCTCGGACATCGCATAGACGATGCGACGCTGAACGGGCTTCAGGCCATCCCCGATAAACGGCAATGCCCTGTCCATGATGACGTACATGGAGTAGTTCAGGTAGGCGTTTTCCGTGAATTCATGTAGCGCGAGGCGCTCTGCCATATCGCTCATTACGTGTGATTCCTCAACTCAGAAACCGATGGGTTTCAGGCAATATTGCCGCAGATACTACCCTATCTGGCGAGTTGAGTCACAAAGAAAAAGGGCCGGATAAGCGGCCCTTTCTGGGTTATTTCGTCAGCTTGATAACCTGCTTCACGTCGATTTCAAATTCGTTCCAGTCTTTATCGACCTTACCCTGCAGCTCGACTTTATCTTGCGGGGACACGGTCACACCGTTCCAGCGCTTATGATCAATCTCAACCACCACCGTGCCAGTCTCGTCGCGGAAGGTGTAGCGGTCATCGGACAGGCGTTCGGTGATGTTCCCGCGCAGCTTCACCCAGGCGTCGTCCTTCAGATCTTTGACTTTCGCGGCCGTTGTCAGGTTGGCGTTGTTATCAACAAAACCGCCTGCCTGCGTCTGAGTCTGGGGTTGGGTAGCTGATGGGCCCGTAAAACCGCCCTGAGCAGCGAAGACCGGTGCGGTGGTCATCATCATGATAGCAGCCATTGCAGCGAATTTTTTCATATTCATCTCTCCCTTTAATGTGGTGTCGCAATCCATTAAACAGGGTAATCCTTAACAACTTCTTAAGGGGAAAATTTATATTTTTTTACTGTACAGCAGGCGGATCCAGAGGGTTTACTGACGCCATCAAGGAGGGGATATGCGCATTTTACTGGTAGAAGACGACAAGCTGATTGGCGATGGCATCAAAGCGGGCTTAAGCAAAATGGGCTTCAGCGTGGACTGGTTCACCGACGGAAAAACCGGCCAGGCGGCGCTCTGTTCTGCCCCTTACGATGCGGTGGTGCTTGACCTGACGCTACCGGAGATCGACGGTCTGGCAATCCTGCGCGCCTGGCGCGAAAGCGGGCGCAGCGAGCCGGTGCTTATCCTGACCGCGCGGGATGCGCTGAATCAGCGCGTCGAGGGGTTACGCCTGGGGGCCGATGATTACCTCTGCAAACCCTTCGCGCTGATCGAAGTGGCCGCCCGCCTTGAGGCGCTGGTGCGTCGCAGCCACGGTCAGACGCGCAGCGAGCTGCGTCATGGCAAAGTGACGCTCGACCCGACAAGCCTCGTCGCCACGCTGGCGGGGGAAACGCTGGCCCTCAAGCCCAAAGAGTTCGCCCTGCTGGAGTTACTGATGCGCAATGCGGGCCGCGTCCTGCCGCGTAAAGCGATCGAAGAGAAGCTCTATACGTGGGACGATGACGTCTCCAGTAACGCCGTGGAAGTTCACGTCCATCATCTGCGGCGTAAGCTGGGCAGCGAATTTATCCGCACGGTTCATGGTATCGGCTATACCCTGGGTGACGCATGAAACTGAGCCTGAAACTCCGTCTGACGCTTCTTTTTCTGCTGCTGTCGCTGACGGCCTGGTTTGCCGCAAGCCTTGTCGCCTGGCAGCAGACGACCCACAAGCTCGATAAGCTGTTTGATACCCAGCAGATGCTGTTTGCTAAACGGCTGCTGACGATGGATCTGGATGAAATACGCGCTCCGGAGCGGATGCGCGAGATCCCCAAAAAAGTGAAGCACGGTCGCCTGGACGACGATGCTCTGGCCTTCGCCATTTACGCTACCGACGGCACGATGATCCTCAATGACGGGGAAAACGGCCGCGACATCCCGTATCACTATCGCCGCGATGGGTTTGATGACGGCAGGCTCAAAGACGACAACGATGACTGGCGTTTCTTATGGCTGTCCTCGCCGGACGGGAAGTACCGCGTGGTGGTCGGTCAGGAGTGGGAATACCGGCAGGAGATGGCGCTGGATGTGGTCAGCTCGCAGCTGACGCCGTGGCTGGTGGCGCTACCGGTGATGCTGCTGTTGCTGATTGTCCTGCTGAGCCGGGAGCTTAAGCCATTGAAAAAACTGGCGCAGACGTTGCGCCTTCGCTCACCGGATGCCACCGACACTCTGCCGACACAGGGCGTGCCATCAGAAGTGCGCCCCCTTCTGGATTCCCTGAACCACCTCTTTACCCGAACCCAGGAAATGATGAGCCGCGAGCGCCGCTTTACCTCCGATGCCGCGCACGAATTACGTAGCCCGCTGGCGGCCCTGAAGGTGCAAACCGACGTGGCGCAACTCTCTCTGGACGACCCGCAGGCGCAGGAAAAAGCGCTCTCGCAGCTCCACGCGGGGATCGACCGGGCATCCCGGCTGGTGGATCAACTCCTCACTCTCTCGCGTCTGGATTCTCTGGAAAATCTCGACGATGTCGAACCGATAAAGATGGCCGATTTGCTGCAATCAGCGGTTCTGGACATCTGGCATCCGGCGCAGCAGGCGGGTATCGATGTTCGCCTGAACATCAACGCCCCGCAGGCTGAACGCACGGGTCAGCCGCTGCTGTTGAGCCTGCTGGTGCGTAACCTGCTGGATAACGCCGTGCGTTACAGCCCGCGCGGCAGCGTGGTTGACGTTACGCTGGACGCCCGTTGCTTCTCCGTACGCGACAACGGACCAGGGATCGCCCCCGAGGCGTTGGCCCGTATTGGCGAGCGTTTTTATCGTCCACCCGGCCAGGATGCCACGGGCAGCGGGCTGGGGTTATCGATTGTAAAACGCATTGCTGCCCTGCACGGTATGCGCGTTTCACTGGATAATGCTGCGGAAGGCGGCGTTGACGTGAAGGTGTGCTGGTAAGGGATTATTGCATTTAACGCAAAAGACTTTGCACATTTTGCTCATTTTACCGTATCGCCCTCGCGCGTAGAATACTCGCCATACTCTCATCGACGAGGACAAATAATGAGCAACATTCTGATTATCAACGGTGCGAAAGAATTCGCCCACTCTAAAGGCCAGTTGAATGACACCCTGACCGAGGTCGCGGACGGCTTCCTGCGCGACGCCGGGCATGATGTTAAGGTTGTGCGCGCAGACAGCCATTACGACGTGAAAGCCGAAGTGCAGAACTTCCTGTGGGCTGACGTGGTTATCTGGCAAATGCCGGGGTGGTGGATGGGCGCACCGTGGACCGTGAAAAAATACATGGATGACGTGTTCACTGAGGGCCACGGTTCACTGTATGCCAGCGACGGCCGTACCCGTTCCGACGCGTCTAAAAAATATGGTTCAGGCGGCCTGATTCAGGGTAAGAAATATATGCTCTCCCTGACCTGGAACGCCCCGCTGGACGCGTTCACCGATAAAGATCAGTTCTTTGAAGGCGTAGGGGTAGACGGCGCATACCTGCCGTTCCACAAGGCTAACCAGTTCCTCGGCATGGACCCGCTGCCGACCTTTATCGTCAACGACGTGATTAAAATGCCTGACGTCCCGCGCTATATCGCAGAATATCGCAAGCATCTGGCTGAAATTTTTGCTTAACTGGTAACCTGGAATTAGAAGGAGTTAATTATGCTTACCGTTATTGCTGAAATCCGTACGCGTCCTGGCCAACATCACCGCCAGGCGGTGCTGGATCAGTTCGCGAAAATTATCCCCACCGTACTGCAAGAAGAAGGCTGCCACGGCTATGCGCCGATGGTTGACGCCGCAACCAGCGCCAGCTTCCAGGCCACCGCGCCGGACTCCATCATCATGGTTGAGCAGTGGGAAACCGTGGCGCATCTCGAAGCGCACCTGCAGACAGCACACATGAAAGCGTGGAGCGATGCGGTAAAAGGTGACGTGCTGGAAACCCACATCCGTATTCTGGAGCAAGGGGTGTAAAACCTGCCTTCCCTCTCCTTTCGGAGAGGGAAATATCTCTGACCTGCTATGCTTATTCTGACTTCATGATTAACAGGAGGATGGAATGGGACTTTTTAACTTCGTAAAAGAAGCAGGCGAAAAGCTGTGGGACAACCTGACCGATCATAAAGGCCAGAGCGACAAAATCACCGAGCATCTCAAGAAACTCAACATTCCCGGCGCGGATAAAGTGCAGGTCAACGTTACCGACGGTAAAGCCAGCGTAACGGGCGACGGGCTGACCCAAGAGCAGAAAGAAAAAATCCAGGTCGCCGTCGGCAATATTGCGGGCGTCAGCGAGGTGGAAAACAACATCACCGCCACTGATGCCAAAGATGAAGCCACCTACTATACGGTGAAATCAGGCGACACCCTCAGCGCCATCTCCAAAACCGTGTACGGGGATGCCAACCAGTACAACAAGATTTTTGAAGCGAACCGCCCGATGCTCTCCAGCCCGGACAAGATTTATCCCGGCCAGACGCTGCGTATCCCTAAGGCGTAACCCACACGTCGGGGGCGTGCCCCCGACCTTTTACCAGTACGGCTTCCAGCTCTGGGTGAACCGCACCAGTGCCTCAACGTAGAAGTAATCGCCCCAGCTCGCACACTCATCCACGCCTTTGTTGCTCGCCAGGTGATAGACAGCGTGCTTAAGCAGCCCGCTCCCCTTCTCGTCTTTGCCCATCAGATAGTGCTTTGTCAGCGACGACATAATCCCTTTAGCCCAGTCCAGATAACGTTCACGATCCGGATCCGTGACCGGCAACTGTTTTACCAGCTCCAGCAGCCCGCAGACGGCAATGGCCGCCGAGGAGGAATCCCGCAGTGCATCTGTCCCCAGCAGCGCCAGATCCCAGTGGCAGACATAATCCTCCGGCAGACGATTAAGAAAGTAGTTTGCCAGGCGTTTTGACAGCACAATCATCGTCTTATCGCCGGTATAGAGATAGCTCAGCATAAAACCGTAGATCCCCCACGCCTGCCCGCGGGACCAGCAGGAGTCGTCCGCGTATCCTTGCTGCGTGTTGCCGTAACGAGGCGCGCCGGTAACCACATCCATGTAGTAGGTGTGGAACGTCGAGGCATCTTCACGAATCAGGTACCTGGCGGCCTGCATCACGTGGGCTTTTGCGGCGTCAGCAAAGCGCGCGTCGCCGGTTTGTTCCGTCGCCCAGTAGAGCAGCGGCAGATTCATGTTGCAGTCGATTATCATCCGTCCGGCCTGCTCCGGGTCTGACAGATCGCCCCAGGCCTGAATAATCTTCGCCTTCGGGTGAAAGCGCTCCAGCAGGGCTTCAGCCGCCAGCAGGGCGAACCCGCGCGCCTCGCGGTTGCCGGTCAGTCGCCAGGCCGCCACGCAGGAGAGCGTATACAGGAACCCCAAATCATGAGTGTTGGTATCATTACGCCCGGCGATGCGCAGGCCAAACGAGCGCACGTGTTTTTCAGCCATCTCGCGGAACGTTGTCTCACCGCTCATCTCCCACGCCAGCCATAGCTGACCGGTCCAGAAGCTGGTGGTCCACTCCACATTCTCCGTCAGCGGATAAACCCCGTTCTGGCAGGTTTCTGCCGGGAATCGGTCACCAAACGCCACCAAATGACGGCTAATCAGCTCAAGCACGTGGCTGCGGGCAGAGCTGAGTTCATCACGTAATGTCCGCGATTCAACGGGGACAGGAATAGCCTGCAGGTGTTCCTCTTTGATACGACTTAACATGTTTCGGGTCCTTTAAATTACCGGGATGAGGGTTCTGCTGCGTTCAGCGAGCGGGTACCGCGCCATTTGCTCTGGCAGGCGGATAACGTAAAGGCAGAGATAAACGTAAAGGTCAGCGCCGTGGCCCCCATAATGATATAGGTGTGCTCAAAGCCGATGCGGTCATACAGATAGCCGGCAGGCGAAGAGACAACCACGTTGCCCACGTAGAGCATGGCCTGATAGCCCAGCAGATACATGGTGGCGTTAACGCGTTTATCGAAATGCTCAGCAATATATTTAAAGACCGATACCAGCAGCAGACATATTTCCAGGCCATACAGCGGTTTCAGTACGGAAATTAACAGATGGGAATCGCACAGGCCGGAAATAATCAGTCGCGCACCGACCACCAGCCCGACAATTAACAGCCCACGCTTGGCACCAATACTATTCACCAACAGCGGGATCACCATATACATCACAAATTCCATACCCGACTGTACGGTTCCCAGATAACCGAACACCGCGTTACCCTGGTGAATATCATCAAAGAACGTGACGAAATAGCGTGAGAACTGCTGCTCGGCAATAAACATCATCCACGCCACGCCCGCCACATACAGGCAGAACGCCCAGAACTTGCGGTTACGCAGCAGAGCATAGACATCCGCAGGGGCGATTTTCTCTTTGGTCAGCACCTCGCTGGCGTGAGCGGAGTTAGTGTTCACTTTCAGGCTCACAAGGACGATCAGCATGATGATGGATGCGACGCTGCCCAGAATAAAGTTATACGCCGGAGAGAGATTAAACAGCAGACCGGAGAACGAGGACGCCACGGCCCAGCCAAGCGATCCCCACATGCGAATTTGCCCGAACTCCATACCGTTTAAACGGCTAAAGCGGTCAGAATAGGATTCACACGCCGCCACGCCCGCGTACCAGGCAAAGCTTAAATAGAGCGCGCCAATGATGATCCCCACCAGAGTATTGGACATCAGCAGCGGCTGATAAACATAAATAAAGAACGGCGCCATCAGTGCGGACATGGCAACCACAAAATAGAGCAGATATTTACTCATGCCGATCTTATCGAGAATATAGCCGTAGATCGGTTTAAGAATGACTGAGAAGACACCGTTGACCGCAAAGACAGTGCCAATTACCGAGCCGCTGAGATTCGCCTTTTGGCCGAGCCAGATGGCTAATAGCCCAATACTGGCAGACCAGGTAAAGAAATAGAGAAATATAAAGCTGCTGATTTTATAATATTCGGTTCTGTTCGTTGTAGATGCACTTTTCATATCATCCTCGCCGACGTGTAGGGTCAGATTTTTTATAATGTGAACGACAGCTTACGTTCGCCTCCGGGTTCGCGGATCGCGACCTGGTCAGGGGTCATCTTCAGTTCAGGTGCCAATGCCGCGGGGGGTTTCTCGCTGGCCACGACGGCGCAACAGAGCCAGCTCTCTCCCTGAGGGAGATCGGTTTTTAACAGCGGAATGGATGCGCATTCCGGGAACATAATGCTGCTGTTCGGCGGCGTGACGATGCTGTCTGGCTCCCGGGCAATGGCCGGGGAGAGATCGACAATCACGCTGCTGCCGTTGCTGGCCGTCAGGTAACAGCCACGCTCATGAATGTGGTGTTCGGTTTTCATCACCGCAAAACCGCCCTCCACTGCCTGAAGGGTGCGAGCGCTGTTAATGCGGTGCAGACGCACGTGCCACTCGCCAAAGGGAATTTGCCAGGTTTCGACATGGACATCATGCCAGGGTGACCAGCGTGAATAGAGGTAGTTCTCATCCACCCGCACCTCCGCGCATTCGCGACGCCCGCGGAAGTAGTTATCCCCCTCCGCCAGCAGTAACATCGAGTCGCAGGCGGCATGTTTCAGGCCAAAGCGCCCCCGCTCGAGGGTGAAGCCAAAGCGGCTTGAGTACGCAAATTTGGTGTATTTGGCTTCGGTGTTGACGTAGTTATTCAGCTCAAGCTGACCGGCAGTGAGCATCGTGACGTGCTGTGAGTTATCCGCATGCATCAGGATGTGCTGCGCTGGGTGGACCACGCGTTTTTCCGCCAGCGAGGGGAGCGGCTGCTCTTCTGCCTGCCAGAACGGGTGTGACTCCGGCAAGGCCAGCATCAGGTACGTTTTCAGCGCCCAGTACGGTGAGCCGGGGGCGTTATAATCCTCGCACATCACCAGGTTGGGATAAGTAAAACCGAGGGTCAAAATACCGTCGCGATCGGTCATCGGCTGCCGCTGCCACCAGCGAAGATGGCGCAGTACAATGCCCTTCACGATGCCCGGCGAGAAGACATTCAGCCCGGAAAAGGCCACGGCGCTCCAGAAAGCGACCATCGCGAAGCGATAGGTGAGGCTCCGGCCAAACGGTACCGACGCGCCGTCGGCGGCAGACCAGTAAATAAAATCTTCGGCGAACTGACGGGCACGCTCGCGTAACACCTCCGCCCTTTTTTCATCACCGCCGAGGGTGGCATAAATCAGGCCGTAGAAGTGGAACGCCATTGAGATGTAGTAATCCTTCGGGCGGCCCGGACCGTCAGAATACCAGCCGTCACCCAGATAATACGCCTCCATCATCGCAAACCGACGGTCGATGGCGCGCGGATCATACGGCAGCCCGGCACATTTGAAGCCAAGCTGCACCATAATCGCAAAGTAGTTCCAGTTGCTGTCCGGCATCTGCGCATCGGTGATCTGGTTGAGCCACGCGTGCAGGTTCATTACCTCACGTTCACTGAAGCGGCAGGTAAGCTTATCCCCCAGCAGCGCCAGCCCCAGGCCGTAAGCCGCCATCTCCACCAGACGCTGGTCGTACGGGCCGGTTTTCCCCCAATAGCCCGGGCTCTGCGGATCGGTGCCGAGCTTAATGGCGGTCAGGTACTTCTCACTAAACGGCTCGTCCCCGCCGCCCGCCATCAGCGGAAACAGACCCCACAGCGCGCGGGATAGCCCTTCCATCTGCGCAATCTCCGTGGGGTAATGCGCACAGGTTTCTCCCAGCGAGAACCGGGAACAATCCTGCGGAAAGGACTTATCCAGCGCGCCCAGCAGGTCATGTAACGACGCCACTACCTCCTGGCGCGAAGACAATGGATTTGATTTTTTAGACATACGCTCGCCCTCGTCATCAACTGCGACGAAGGATAGTGAATCCGCAAGGGGGATAAATGTTAGCCACGTCACAGCCGTGAAGGCTAAATAAACCTCCAGTTGAGAAAATTTAAAAAGGTGGTTTATAACGAGAAGATAACGGCAGAAAATTGAGTTTTATTGCACTATGCGCGACACGCCCACCTCCGACCGGCTGGAACTGATCACCTTAAATGACACCGTCGTGTCATTCAGCCGTCTGTTTGCCAATACCGTGCGTTACCATCACTGGCATCAGTGTCTGGAGATTCTGTATGTGGAAGAAGGATTTGGCGTCGCCATTGTCGATAACCGTCACTACACCATGCGCCCCGGGCGGCTGTTTTTCTTTCCGCCGTTTACCCTGCATAAAGTGAGGGTGGATGAGCAGGCAGAAGCGATTTACAGACGTACCATTATTCATCTCGACCCTCACGCGGTGCTTACAGCCCTGCGCGATTTTCCCCACACGCAGCAGCGGCTGCAGAAACTTTCTGCCCGGGGCGCGGGAGCGTGGGTCGCCGATCTGGCGCACTGCCATCACCATGTCGATCATCTGCTCGGCTGTTACCCGTCGCCTTTAACCCGCGAGGGAATAGCCGCGCTGTTGATTGGTTTATTCGCCATGCTCCCGGACGATAATGCCCGTGCGCCGGGCAGTAGCCTTGGGCTCGCCAGCCAGGTGATGTTCTGGCTGGACGAACATTACCAGGAGAAATTTCGCCTGGACGCCCTGGCAGAAACGCTGGGGAAATCCCGCAGCTACGTATCGCGAAAATTCCATGCGGAGACGGGCGAGAAGATCCATGATTACCTGAATACGCTAAGGCTGCGCAAGGCCTGCGAGCGCCTGCTGCACAGCGAGGCGAGCGTACGCGAGATTGCCACGCAGGTGGGATTTTCCGACGTGACGTGGTTTATCAGCGCGTTTAAGAAGGGGATTGGCGAGACGCCGTTGCAGTACCGGAAGAACCATGCTGACCGATAAACGACGTGAGCGCCCGGCATGCTTTAACCGCTCTTCTTCCCCGGCTTTAACCCACGATGAAACTCGTTGATGCGCTTCATGGATTTGATGGTGCGCTGCGGCTCGGTGGAGGCGACGGACAAAATAATCATCTCCAGGCACAGCAGCACCGTACCGTGCAGCGGGATTTTGCCCTTTTCTCCGCCGCGCGGCACATGGATCACCACGCTGGCCTCTTTGCTGAAGCGTGAGTCCAGGGCGTTGGTCAGCAAAATCGTCGGGATCCCCAGACGTTTGGCTTCCCGCAGCGTGGTTTGTCCTTCCCGGTGTGCAGATTTTTGCGCCATCATCACCAGCACATCGCCGCGCTGGAGCGCAATCAGCTGTTCGGCAAGACCTATCCCGGTGCGGTTGAGCGGCATGGCGGGGAGCCCCATCCGGCAGAATAATCTGGCGGTGTACTCGGCCAGAATGCCGGAGGCACCAATGCCGAAGATCGCCACCTGCCTGGCCTGTGCCAGCAGCGACACCGCCTGCGCCATCGCATAGCGGTTGTGCGGTTGCGACAAGACCTCACAGGTGTGCTGATGCCCTTCCAGCACAAAATCGATGCTCGCGTTGACGTCGCTGGTGAGCGTGTTAACCGTCGAGGAGATCTTTTCGCTGGACGTCACCACCGGACCAAACCACTGCTCCAGCGTCTGCTTCAGATCGCGCAGCCCGGCAAAACCCAGCGCCTGGATCGCGCGGACCACGGTGGCGTCCGAGGTTTTTAGCAGCGTGGCGATTTCCATTGCCGTCTGCTCCATCACCGCTTCCCGGTTCTCGTTGATGTAGCGCGCCACCTGCAGCAGACGCGGCGTCAGATGATGCGCACGCGCGCGAAAGCGCTCCCCGTAAACATCCACGCGCCCTTTCTCTTTACGGATCACGGTGATACCTCCGGCAATGGCCGCCCGGCAATCTGCGACTGTACCTGCGCGGCCATCAGCCCTAAAGAGGCGAAGGAGTTCGAAATGGCCTCTTCGCGTGAAATCAGCACGTAGTGGCCGGTCCGACAGGCGTTCAGGAACTGGCACCAGCCCGGCATCACCGCCTCCATCGCCGCCAGCTCGTCCTGCGGTTTACCCCCGGTGTCGCCGCGCCAGGTGGCAAAGACAAAATCGGCGTCCAGCTCCGGCAGACGTTCGGCGCTGACGTCAATCCGTCCCCCTTCAGGAATACTCTCAATCAGCGGCGGGAAGGTAAATCCGGCGTCACGCAGCACGCGGCCTAAAGAGTGGTAGCTGTGCATGGCATTGATTTTTCCCTGGTTAGCCTGAATCACCGACACGGTGATTTTACGCGTATCGATGGTCGCCTTCAGCGCCTTGATTTGCTCCTGATAGCGGCGCTCCAGGATTTTCAGCCGCGCCTGCGTACCGGTGAGCTGCGCCAGCTTGCGGTAGATCTCCGGTGCACCGCCGTCGAGATGGTCGATACTCACCGTCGGGGCAATCTTCTCCAGCTGTTCCACCGGCGTGTTGCGGGTCGGCTCAGTGATGATCAGATCGGGTTTGGCGGCAGCAATGGCTTCAATGTCGATATCCGCCGTGCCGATGAATTTGATGTCGGAATTATCGAAATCCACCCCCGTCAGCATGCCGCTTGCGCGCAGAAAATGGCTGCCGTCCGGGCGTGTGCGGCCGTGGCTGGCGACGGGCGGTACGCCAAGCTCAATCAGTGGAATGGTGATATCCAGGTCGTGCAGCGAGACGATCCGCTTCGGGTGAAGCGGCACCTCCACCTTACGCCCCAGATCGTCAGTGAACGTCTGCGTCGGCTCCGCCGCACTCACCGCAAACCCTATCAGCAACAGCATCGAAACAAGTACGCGCATCTTAGTCCTCTAAAATCTGTCCCGACGCTGCCAGAGCAGCAGCAGGAAAAACGGTCCGCCAATCAGTGAAATCACAATCCCCGCCGGTAACTGCAGCGGCAGGAATGCCAGCCGCCCGACGGTATCCGCCAGCAGCACCAGCAGCGCACCCAGCACGGCACTGCCCATCAACAACGCAGTTTGTCCACCGCGCAGTACCAGACGCGCCATATGCGGCGCAATCAGCCCCACAAAACCAATACTCCCCACGCAGGAGACACAGGCCGCCGTTAACACCACTGGCGCGAGAACGCGCAGTAGCGCTAATCGTGCGGTGCGAACCCCGAGCCCCGTTGCGGCGTGGTTGCCCAGCAATGCCACGTCAGCCGCGCGGGCGGTAAAGAGCAGCAGCGCAAACGCCGGGGCCGCCCAGGCTGCGGCGATACCAACCAGCGTCCAGTTTGCCGCGTGCAGGCTCCCCGCCAGCCACAGCATCGCCGTCTGCACATCGCGCACGTCGGCGGTGGTCATAAAGATCCCCATTGCCGCAGAGAAGGCCCATGAGACGCCAATCCCAATCAGAATAAAACGCGGACGCGAGATATCGCGGGCCAGCGCCACCACCAGCAGCGCGGTAAGGAGTCCACCGACCATCCCGACCAGCGGACGCCAGGCCAGCCCCAGCGCCGGGAACTGAAAAATCAGCAGCAGCACCGCCGCGCTGCAGCCCTCTTTCACACCAATAAGCCCCGGATCGGCCAGGCCATTGCGGGTGATGGACTGCATCGCCGCCCCCGCCATGCCCAGCATCGCGCCGCTTAAAATGGCCATCAGCAGCCGTGGCAGGCGGATATCCATCACGATATAGCGCGCATCCGCCTCCAGGGGTTCTCCGGAGAACAGCGCGCGCCCGATGGCGGAAATGGGGATGGGAAGTGAACCGTGCGTCAGGCCAAACCCCAGCAGAAGAACGCCCATTAGAGCAATAAGCGTAACGCGCGCCACTGCCGCCGGGCGTACCTGCCCGGAAAACGGCCCGACACGCCATGCAAGCAGTCCGGCCCGGCTCATTTGAACATCCTTGATGCCATCAGGATAAAGAGAGGAGCCCCCACCAGCGCGGTCATGATCCCGGTCGCCAGCTCATACGGCGTAAACAGCGTACGGGCCGCGATATCCGCCAGCAGTAACACCAGCGCCCCGCACAGGGCAGAAAGCGGCACCATCACGCGTAAGTCCACCGACACCAGACGGCGGATCAGCTGTGGCACGACCAGGCCAATAAAACCAATCGGCCCGGCAATGGAGACGGCTGCGCCGCAAAGCAGCGCAATCGCCAGCAGAGCCAAAAGGCGAGTTTTGAGCAGCGACACGCCCAGCCCCTGCGCCATCCGGTCGCCCAGGGCCAGCATATTGAGCGATGGCGACAGCCAGAGCGCCAGAGCGAACCCCACAGCGGCAACCCAGGATGCGCTGCGAACGATCTCCGCGTTAAGCCCGGCAAGATCTCCCGCCAGCCAGGTGCGCATGGCAAGCAGCGTCTGTTCATCCAGAATCAGCACCGTGGCGGTAATCGACGACGCAAACGCCGACATCGCCACGCCGCATAAGGTAATTTTCATCGGCGTGAGGCCGGTTCGCCCTGAAGAGGAGAACGTCAGCACCAGCATAAACAGCGCGGCGGCACCGACAGCGGCAATCAGCGGGCGGCCAAACGGCAAGGTAAACCCGAGCGCGCTGGTCAGCACCACTGCCAGCGCCGCCCCCGCGTTAAGCCCCAGAATATGCGGCTCGCCCAGCGGGTTACGGATCACCGACTGTAACAACACGCCCGCCACGCCCAGCGCCGCCCCGGTGACCATGGCGGCAGCCAGCCGTATCAGGCGTAATCTGACAATCACGTTGTGATCGAAATTGCGCGGGTCGAAATGAAGCAAGGCCTGCACCACCGTCTGGGGAGCAATGACACGCGCACCGATACCCAGGTGGGCAATCGCGCCCATCACCAGCAGCAAGGCAAACAGCAGGAAAGCCAGTGACGTTCGCATCATGATTTTTCCGCCGCCTGGCGGAATGGCATAAAGAACGGCTTACCGGTCAGCGGATTAACCGACATATGGACATCGACATCAAACACTGCTTTGATGAGTTCCGGCGTGCAGACGTCGCCTTCATGCAATACCCCCTCGACTTTGCCCTGGCGTAAAAAGACCAGGGAATCGCCATAGTTGACGGCGAAGTTGAGATCGTGGAGCACCACCACCACCGTACGGCCATGCTGGCGGGTCAGGGTATGCAGCAGCTCGAGGATCTCCACCTGATAGCGGAGATCGAGAAAGGTTGTCGGTTCATCCAGCAGGATATAGGGCGTTTGCTGCGCCAGGGCCATTGCGATCCAGCAGCGCTGGCGCTGGCCGCCGGAGAGGCTTTCGACGGGCTGATGTGCAAACTCTGCCGTACCGGTCAGGTGCAGAGCCTCTTCAACGGCCTGCTCGTCTTCATCGCTCCACTGGCGCATAAAATTTTGCCAGGGAAAACGGCCGCGTGATACCAGCTCAAACACCGTCAGCCCTTCCGGCAGCAGCGGAGATTGCGGCAGGATCCCCAGCTGGCAGGCTACCGCTCTGGTTGGTTGCTCGTGAATGGCTTTGCCATCAAGCAGTGCGGCCCCGCCAAGCGGCTGCAGCAGACGCGCGATAGTGCTCAGTAGCGTGGATTTTCCACAGCCGTTCGCCCCTACCAGCACGGTCATTTTCTGCCGGGGGATCGCAAGGGAGATATCATCGACGATGATTTTTTTCTGATAGCCCGCGGAGAGGTTCTCCAGAACCAGCCCCGGTTTATGGGTGTTGTGCGCCACGTGAATGCCAACTTAATAAAAAATCGAACAAATAAAAATAAAACTCATTCTCTTTTGAAAGTTTGCCGCTGCGCCATGTAGTAGTCAAGGGGATAAACACCCTGATAAAGCCAGGGTTAAATAACAGGTACTACAGCGCCGCTTTTATTATTTATTTAATTATTTTCAATGAATTACATGCAATCCACTTATATCAGGACGGGAGGTTTTAGCCTGTAGTCGATTTTTGCGTTTTTCCATTTACTACTACATTGCCGCATGATTGAATGATTCTCAATTACATGTTCGATGCCACATGGCTAACGAGCAGACAATTAAGGGCAATGACTCATACATTCTTCCGCGCCCTTCATGCGCGGGATCTTTTGGGAAAACAGATGTAATGGCTACGTTCACACCTTCTCTCTCTGGGGTAAAAGGGCGCGCGCTCTTTTCACTGCTGTTTATGGCACCGCTGGTGCAGGCAGCCGACACCGCAACGGCTAACGACGGCGAAACGCTGACCGTCACCGCCGATCCCCATGCCGTGGCTGAGGCCACAAACGGCTATCAGCCGCTTAACACCTCCACCGCCACGCTAACCAACATGCCGATGCTGGATATTCCGCAGGTGGTGAATACCGTCAGTGATAAAGTGCTGGAAGATCAGCACGCTACTTCGCTTGATGAAGTCCTTTATAACGTCAGCAACGTGGTGCAGACCAACACCCTGGGCGGTACGCAGGATGCGTTTGTGCGCCGGGGATTTGGCGCGAACCGCGACGGGTCAATAATGACCAACGGTCTGCGCACCGTGCTGCCGCGCAGCTTTAATGCCGCGACCGAGCGCGTGGAGGTGCTGAAAGGGCCGGCCTCAACGCTGTATGGCATTCTCGATCCTGGCGGCCTGATCAACGTGGTTACCAAACGCCCGGAAACCCGCTTCGGCGGCTCAATTTCCGCTACCTCCTCAAGCTTTGGCGGCGGCACCGGGCAGGTTGATGTCACCGGCCCGATTGACGGCACGCGGCTGGCGTATCGCCTGACGGGCGAGTATCAGGATGAAGATTACTGGCGTAATTTTGGCAACGAGCGCAGCACCTTTATCGCCCCGTCGTTGACCTGGTTTGGTGATGATGCCACCGTGACCGTGCTCTATTCACATCGCGACTATAAAACGCCGTTCGATCGGGGAACCATTTTCGATCTCAACACCAAACAGCCGGTAAACGTGGATCGTAAAACCCGCTTTGACGAGCCGTTTAACGTTACCGACGGGCAGTCCGATCTGGCGCAACTGAACGCCGAATACCGTCTCAACAGCCAGTGGACCGCGAAGTTTGACTACAGCTTTAGCCAGGATAAATACAGCGATAACCAGGCGCGCGTGATGGCCTATGACGCCAAAACGGGTAACCTGACCCGCCGCGTGGATGCCACCCAGGGCTCGACTCAGCGTATGCACAGTACGCGTGCGGATCTGCAGGGGAACGTGGATATCGCGGGCTTTTACAATGAGATCCTGACCGGTGTGTCGTATGAGAATTACGATCTGCTGCGTACGGACATGATGCGCTGTAAGAACGTTAAAGATTTCAATATCTACCATCCGACCTACGGCAATCTCAGTAAATGCACCACCGTCTCCGCCGCTGATAGCGACCAGACGCTCAAACAGGAAAGCTACTCCGCCTACGCGCAGGACGCCCTGTATCTCACCGATAAGTGGATTGCCGTTGCCGGGCTGCGTTACCAGTATTACACCCAGTATGCGGGCAAGGGTCGCCCGTTCAATGTGAATACCGACAGCCGCGACGAACAGTGGACGCCGAAGCTGGGGCTGGTCTACAAGCTCACGCCATCCGTCTCGCTGTTTGCTAACTATTCCCAGACGTTTATGCCGCAATCATCCATTGCGAGCTACATTGGTGACCTGCCGCCGGAAACGTCTAATGCTTACGAAGTGGGGGCTAAATTTGACCTGTTCGATGGCATTACCGCCAACATTGCGCTGTTTGATATTCACAAGCGCAACGTGCTGTACAACGAAAGCGTGGGGGGTGAAACCATCGCCAAAACCGCTGGCCGCGTACGCTCGCAGGGAGTGGAGGTGGATCTTGCCGGATCGCTGACTGAGAATACCAATATTATCGCCAGCTACGGCTACACCGATGCCAAAGTGCTGGAGGATCCAGACTACGCGGGTAAGCCCCTGCCGAACGTGCCGCGTCATACCGGTTCCCTGTTCCTGACTTACGACATTCATAACGCGATCGGCGGGAATACCCTGACGCTTGGCGGCGGTGGGCACGGCGTGAGCCGTCGTTCAGCGACCAACGGTGCGGATTATTATTTACCGGGATACTTTGTTGCCGATGCCTTTGTGGCCTACAAAATGAAGCTGCAGTATCCGGTGACGCTGCAGGTGAACGTGAAGAACCTGTTTGATAAAACCTACTACACCTCGTCCATTGCGACCAACAACCTGGGCAACCAGATTGGCGACCCGCGCGAAGTGCAGTTTACGGTGAAGATGGCGTTTTGATGTAAAAAAGCCCGGTGGCGCTAGCGCTTACCGGGCCTACGATTGCTATGGCTGAGGCATCAGGCCTCAATATCCGCCATATCGCCTTTCTCCTGCAGCCAGTTGCGTCGGTCTTCCGAGCGTTTTTTGGCCAGCAGCATATCCATCATGGCGTTGGTTTGCTGTTCATCTTCATCGCTGATGGTCAGTTGAACCAGACGACGGGTGTTAGGATCCAGCGTGGTTTCGCGCAGCTGCATTGGGTTCATCTCGCCCAGCCCTTTAAAGCGCTGAACGTTTGGTTTGCCCTTCTTGCGCTTGAGCTGCTCCAGCACGCCCGCTTTCTCTTCTTCCGTCAGCGCGTAGTACACCTCTTTGCCGAGATCGATACGGTAGAGCGGCGGCAGCGCGACGTAGACGTGGCCGTTTTTCACCAGCGTGCGGAAGTGCTTCACGAAGAGTGCGCACAACAGCGTGGCGATGTGCAGACCATCGGAGTCCGCATCCGCGAGGATACAGATTTTGCCGTAGCGCAGCTGGCTAAGATCTTCGCTGTCCGGATCGATACCGATCGCAACAGAGATATCATGCACTTCCTGCGAGGCCAGCACTTCATCGGACGAGACTTCCCAGGTATTCAGGATCTTACCTTTAAGCGGCATGATCGCCTGGTATTCACGGTCGCGCGCCTGCTTGGCCGATCCCCCTGCCGAGTCCCCTTCCACCAGGAACAGCTCGGTACGGTTAAGATCCTGCGCGGTACAGTCCGCCAGCTTGCCCGGCAACGCAGGGCCGCTGGTGAGCTTTTTACGCACCACTTTCTTCGCCGCACGCAGACGACGCTGCGCGCTGGAGATCGCCATTTCCGCCAGCATCTCTGCAGCCTGAACGTTCTGGTTCAGCCACAGGGTGAAGGCATCTTTGACCACGCCGGAAACAAAGGCTGCGCACTGACGCGAGGAGAGACGCTCTTTGGTTTGCCCGGCAAACTGCGGATCCTGCATCTTCACGGAAAGCACGTAGGCGCAGCGATCCCAGATATCTTCCGCCGACAGCTTCACGCCGCGCGGCAGAATGTTGCGGTATTCGCAGAATTCACGCATCGCATCCAGCAGACCCTGACGCAGCCCGTTAACGTGTGTACCGCCGAGCATGGTTGGGATCAGGTTGACGTAACTTTCGGTCAACAGCTCACCGCCTTCCGGCAGCCACAGCAGCGCCCAGTCCACCGCTTCGGTGTCACCGGTGAAATTACCGACGAACGGTTTTTCCGGCAGCGTCGGCAGGCCGTTTACCGCTTCGCACAGGTAGTCGTTCAGGCCGTCGGCATAGCACCAGCTCTGCTCGGTATTGTTGACGTTATCTTTAAACGTGATTTCCACGCCAGGGCACAGCACCGCTTTGGCTTTCAGCAGGTGCGTCAGGCGAGAAACGGAGAAACGTGGGCTGTCGAAGAAGCTTTCGTCAGGCCAGAAGTGGACGCTGGTGCCGGTGTTGCGTTTACCGCACGTGCCGACAACCTGCAGATCCTGCACTTTCTCGCCGTTTTCAAACGCGATGTTATACACCTGGCCGTCGCGGCGAACGTTCACTTCCACGCGCTTAGACAGGGCGTTAACCACGGAGATCCCCACGCCGTGCAAACCACCGGAGAACTGGTAGTTCTTGTTGGAGAACTTACCGCCCGCATGCAGTCGGCAGAGGATCAGCTCAACGGCCGGTACGCCCTCTTCCGGGTGGATATCCACCGGCATGCCGCGACCGTCGTCGATAACTTCCAGCGACTGATCGGCATGCAGGATAACGTCGACGCGTTTGGCATGGCCTGCCAGCGCTTCGTCGACACTGTTATCAATAACTTCCTGGCCCAGATGGTTTGGGCGCGTCGTATCGGTGTACATCCCCGGGCGGCGGCGAACCGGCTCAAGCCCGGTGAGTACCTCAATGGCATCAGCGTTATAGGTTTGCGTCATGATTTAAACTAGCAATTCGCATTGATTGTCAGAGGCTGTGCAGTCCAAGAAAATCGACAATCTGGGTGAAATGATCTTCAAAGCCCGTGAAAGCATGGTTTCCGCCCTCTTCTATAGTCTGGCGGCAGGAGGCGTAATACGCCACTGCCTGGCGGTAATCCAGCACTTCATCACCCGTTTGTTGCAGCAGCCAGATCAGGTCCGGTGCTTCAAGCGGGTCGACCTGCATAACTTTGAGATCGTAAATATGGCGTGACTCTAGCACATATTGTTGGCCGGTGTAGGGGTTCTCGTTTTCGCCAAGAAAGTCCCGCAGCAGCTCAAACGGTCGAACCGCCGGGTTAACCACAACGGCGGGCAGCATAAAGCATTGCGAGAGCCATGTGGCGTAATACCCTCCCAGCGAGGAACCCACCACGCCGAAAGATTCGCCGCCGTGTTCCAGAACAATGGATTCCAGCATCTCCGCCGCCTCTGCCGGATAAGGCGGCAGCTGCGGGATAATCATCTCAACGTGCGAATGATGCTCGCTCAGCCACTGGCGTAACTGTGTCGCTTTGGCAGATCGCGGCGAGCTGTTGAACCCATGCAGGTAGAGGAGCGTAGACATCAATAGCCTTCTGAAGCAGTATCGGGGCGGAATTGCGCGCCTGCCAGACGGCAGACTTCCGTGGCCAGTGAACCATCCGCATGCAGTTCCAGCCAGCGCCAGCCCGGCGCGATGGTATCCAGGGTAAAGTTCGCGCAGTGCGGCTTAAACTGAACGCAGGTCGACGGCGTCGCCAGCAGACGGCGGCCATTCCAGTCGAGATCCTGTTCCTGATGAATGTGTCCGCACAGCAGATTCTTCACGCGCGGGAATTTCACCAGCACGCTATCCAGGGCGGCAGAATTGCGCAGGCTGTGTTGATCGAGCCAGCTACAGCCCGCCGGAAGCGGATGATGATGAAGCAAAAGCAGCGTATGTCGTGCCGGTTCGGCGGCCAGTTTGGTCTCCAGCCAGTCGAGCTGAAACTCGCTTAACTCACCGTGCGGGACGCCAAACACCTGGCTGTCGAGCAGCAGGATCTGCCACTGCTCACCGGCAAACACACACTTCGCCGGAGAGATCCCCGCCTCCTGAAGAGAGCTGTACATCGCAGGCTGAAAGTCGTGGTTGCCCGGAAGCCAGACGCACGGCACGCTAAAGCTCGCGATGCCTTCAGCAAAATGCTGGTAGGCCGCGGAGGATTGATCCTGCGCCAGATCGCCCGTTGCAACGATCAGATCGCAGGCACGATTTTCAGCGTGAATAGCGCTAAGTACAGCCTGATAACTCTCCCAGGTGTTCACCCCCAGCAGCGTTTCATGCTTTTCGGCAAAAAGGTGAGTATCGGTGATTTGTAATATCCTGACTGGTGCCCCACCAGCAACAGTCAGGTTCAACAGGCTTTCCAAATGGTGTCCTTAGGTAGGTTTATGACGCTAACAAACCGGAATCGCCATTGCTCCATGTGCTAAACAATATCTTAGCCAGTCGGCTAAAAACTGGTTAATTTGATGCTTTTCGTCGCGTTGATGCAACTTTTTATTCGGGTAATCATACCGCGCTTTAAAACGAAAGATCTGCTGACTTGAACACACTTCAGCGACCATCGCGTCGTGGTAGAGCCGCACCGTCATTGACGGCAGGCTCCAGTAGCTAATGCTGGGTGCCGTTTGTTCGATTTCCACCAGCGTAGTGTAGCGCGTTGATTCTGTTATCGTTAATCGATACTGCGCGTTGCTCACCTGATAGCTTACCGTTTCGCCGGGTGCGTCGTTTCTCGGCAGCAGGCGGCGCAATTGTGCGAAATTGGTTTCGCACAGGCGCATCATTTCTGGGAAGTCAGGTGTATAACGCTTCATTTTTTCCACTCGTTTCGTAATGTCTGATAATGCAGTTGCAGCCATTGCAGGGCGATGACAGACGCTGCGTTGTCGATTTTCCCCTCTTCTACCCACTGGTAAGCCTGCTCCCGACTCACCACATGAACCCGAATATCTTCGTTTTCATCTGCCAGGCCGTGGATCCCATCCGCGGTCGTGGCGTCCACTTCGCCCACCATGATGGACAAGCGCTCGCTGGTGCCTCCCGGACTGGCCAGATAGCTGAGCACCGGTTTTGTGCGGCCAACGATCAGCCCCGCCTCTTCCAGCGCCTCGCGGCGGGCAACGTCTTCAACCGACTCGCCCTCTTCGATCATGCCGGCGACCATCTCCAGCAACCACGGGCTTTCACTGACGTCATACGCCGCAATGCGAATCTGCTCAACCAGTACGACTTCATCACGCACTGGGTCAAAGGGTAGCAAGACTGCTGCATGCCCGCGCTCAAAAATTTCGCGCCTGATTTCGCCGCTCATCTCACCGTTAAACAGGCGATGCCTGAAACGGTAAAGTTCCATTGAAAAAAAACCGCTATAAAGCGTTTCTCGTGCAATAATTTCTACATCGTTTTTGGCGAATGTCACGGGCAACTTATCTGGTTTTTGCATGAGTCGAGTCCTGGTAGCAATGGTGATGAAATTATGAATTTCAAGGCTGTTTGGCTGCCGTTTGCAAGGCTATATGGTAGATTGGTGCAAATTAACGCCACATGGCACATTACGCCAACCTTTTGGTGTGGATGATTCTGTTAGAATCGGCAATTATTTTTAATTAGATCAGCGCTAATACTGCTTCACAACAAGGAATGCAAATGAAGAAATTGCTCCCCATCCTTATCGGCCTGAGCCTGACGGGCTTCAGTGCAATGAGCCAGGCGGAAAACCTGTTACAGGTCTACCAGCAGGCACGTCTGGGCAACCCTGATTTACGTAAATCAGCGGCCGATCGTGATGCTGCGTTTGAAAAGATTAACGAAGCGCGTAGCCCACTGCTGCCGCAGTTAGGTTTAGGTGCAGATTATACCTACAGCAACGGTTTCCGCGACGCTAACGGCGTTAACTCCAATGCTACCAGCGCCTCACTGCAATTAACACAGACGCTGTTTGATATGTCCAAATGGCGCGCACTGACCCTGCAGGAAAAGAGCGCGGGTATCCAGGATGTGACCTATCAGACCGACCAGCAAACGCTGATCCTGAACACGGCGACTGCGTACTTCAACGTGCTGAGCGCGATTGACTCGCTCTCCTATACTGAAGCGCAGAAACAGGCAATTTACCGTCAGTTAGATCAAACCACCCAGCGTTTCAACGTGGGCCTGGTCGCCATCACTGACGTGCAGAACGCCCGTTCACAGTACGACAGCGTACTGGCCAACGAAGTGACCGCGCGTAACAACCTCGACAACGCGCTGGAATCTCTGCGTCAGGTCACCGGTAATTACTATCCAGAACTGGCTTCCCTGAACGTAGATAACTTCAAGACCGATAAGCCGCAGGCGGTGAATGCCCTGCTGAAAGAAGCAGAAAACCGCAACCTGACCTTACTGCAGGCGCGTCTGAGCCAGGACCTGGCCCGCGAGCAGATTCGTCAGGCACAGGATGGCCACCTGCCAACCCTGAGCCTGAGCGCCTCCACAGGCGTGTCTGATACCAGCTACAGCGGTTCTAAAACCAACACCGCCCAGTATGACGACAGCAACCAGGGCCAGAACAAAGTCGGCCTGAGCTTCTCACTGCCGCTGTATCAGGGCGGTTTGGTGAATTCTCAGGTGAAACAGGCGCAGTACAACTTCGTTGGCGCAAGCGAGCAGCTGGAAAGCGCCCACCGCAACGTGGTGCAGACCGTGCGCTCTTCGTTCAACAACGTGAACGCTTCTATCAGCAGCATCAACGCGTATAAACAGGCCGTTGTGTCTGCCCAAAGCTCCCTGGATGCAATGGAAGCTGGTTACTCCGTCGGTACCCGTACCATTGTTGACGTGCTGGACGCGACCACCACGCTGTATAACGCGAAACAGCAGCTCTCCAGCGCACGTTACCAGTACCTGATTAACCAGCTGAACATCAAGCAGGCGCTGGGTACGCTGAACGAGCAGGATCTGCTGGCGCTGAACAATGCGCTGGGTAAACCGGTCTCAACCTCGCCGGACAGCGTGGCACCGGAGAACCCGGAGCAGGTTGCTGCGGTTGATAACTTCAACGCTAACAGCAGCGCGCCTGCTGCACAGCCAGCCGCTGCGCGTACCAACACCGGCAGCAATCCGTTCCGTCACTAAGAGTGTCATCAGGCCCACTGCGGCCTGATGCCCTCACCCCAGCCCTCTCCCACAGGGAGAGGGAGCATCTGAATCACATCCGAACGTAAGCCAACGTAAAGATCCCCCTGATTCCGACCCTCTTCGCTTCATTTTCAACCACTCATCCTCTATCCTGAGCGTTATAACCACTGGGTCCTGGAAGACAAATATGAAACGGACAAAATCCATAAATCACGCTTCGTTCCGCAAAAGCTGGAACGCGCGTCACCTCACCCCTGTTGCGCTGGCGGTTACCGCTGTCTTTATGCTGGCAGGCTGTGAGAAAAGCGATGAAACGGTTTCTCTGTATCAAAACGCAGAGGACTGCTCAGCCGCAACCGGTAACGCGGCAGAATGTAAGACCGCCTATAACAACGCCCTGAAAGAAGCGGAACGTACCGCACCGAAATATGCCACACGCGAAGACTGCGTGGCAGAGTTCGGTGAAGGCCAGTGTCAACAGACACCGGCTCAGGCGGGAACGGCGCCAGAAAATCAGGCGCAGGCTCAGTCCAGCGGTAGCTTCTGGATGCCACTGATGGCCGGCTATATGATGGGCCGCCTGATGGGCGGCGGGGCGGGTTACCAGCAGCAGCCGCTGTTTAGCTCGAAAAACCCGGCCAGCCCGGCCTACGGCCAATACACCGATGCCAGCGGCAAAGGCTATGGCGCAGCAACGCCTGGCCGCACCGTGACCGTACCGAAAACGGCGATGGCTCCGAAACCGGCTACCACCAGCACCATCACCCGCGGCGGGTTCGGTGAATCTGTGGCGAAACAGACCAGCATGCAGCGCAGCGCGACGGGTACGTCAACTCGCTCAATGGGCGGCTGATCATGGAACGAGTCAGTATCACCGAGCGCCCGGACTGGCGCGAAAAAGCGACCGAATACGGTTTTAACTTCCACACCATGTATGGCGAGCCGTACTGGTGTGAAGACGCTTATTACAAACTGACGCTCGCCCAGGTGGAAAAACTGGAGGCGGTGACGGCAGAGCTCCATCAGATGTGCCTGAAGGTCGTTGAGAAAGTCATCGACAGCGACGAGCTGATGGCTAAATTCCGCATTCCGAAGCACACCTGGGGCTTTGTGCGCCAGTCGTGGAAAACCAGCCAGCCCTCGCTCTATTCTCGCCTTGATCTGGCGTGGGATGGCGTGGGTGAACCTAAGCTTCTGGAAAATAACGCCGATACACCAACCTCTCTGTATGAAGCGGCCTTCTTCCAGTGGATCTGGCTGGAAGACCAGATGAACGCCGGAA
The DNA here is from genome assembly GCF_000710795.1 of Enterobacter sp. T1-1. Taxonomy (NCBI): domain Bacteria; kingdom Pseudomonadati; phylum Pseudomonadota; class Gammaproteobacteria; order Enterobacterales; family Enterobacteriaceae; genus Enterobacter; species Enterobacter sp. T1-1. Next base: position 41,790 of record NZ_JALW01000040.1, read on the forward strand.
ACCTGCCGGAAGAGAGCGACCAGTTCAATAGCCTGCAGGAAAAGTTGATTGAGCGTTTCGCCGAGCTGCGTGAACAGCACGGTTTCAACCTGCTGCATCTCGCCTGCTGCCGTGACACGGAAGAAGATCGTGGAACGGTTCAGTATCTGCAGGATTGTGCTGCCGAAGCGGAAGTCGCCACCGAGTTTCTCTATATAGAGGATATCGGTCTGGGCGAGAAAGGTCAGTTTACTGACCTGCAGGATCAGGTGATCAGCAACCTGTTCAAACTCTACCCGTGGGAATATATGCTGCGTGAGATGTTCTCCACCAAGCTGGAAGACGCTGGCGTGCGCTGGCTGGAGCCGGCATGGAAGAGCATCATCTCCAACAAAGCCCTGCTGCCGATGCTGTGGGAAATGTTCCCGAACCACCCGAACCTGCTGCCGGCATACTTTGCGGAAGATGATTATCCGCAAATGGAAAAATATGTCGTGAAGCCAATCTTCTCCCGCGAGGGGGCAAACGTCTCCATTATCGAAAACGGTAAAACGCTGGAAGCGGTTGAAGGGCCTTACGGCGAAGAAGGGATGATCGTCCAGGCGTTTTATCAGCTGCCGAAATTTGGCGACAGCTATACGCTGATTGGCAGCTGGCTCATCAACGATCAGCCTGCCGGGATTGGCATCCGCGAAGATCGCGCGCTGATCACGCAGGATCTGTCACGGTTCTATCCGCATATTTTTGTTGAGTAGAGTGCGGCCTGATGCCCTCTCCCACGGGAGAGGGTGTAAACACTAAAAACGGCAACCGCAGGTTGCCGCTTTGCTTTTATTACCCCACCTGCACCGACAGCATACTCAAACTCCCCATCTCAATACCGTCGACCGGGATCGTCACCGGTTCCTGGCCATCCCACGCACCAAGAACGTACAGCAGCGGCAGGAAGTGTTCCGGCGTTGGGTTAGAGAGCGAACCGCCTTCGTGATCCAGATAGTTCACCAGCGGATGCTGCTCAACCGGGCCTTGCCAGGTCAGATTGTCTTTGACGTAATCGTTAAAGGACGTTGCCCATGGGTAAGGCGTATTTTCACCGTGCCAGCGCGCCGTGCGCAGGTTATGTACCACGTTTCCGCTTGCCACCAGCATAATGCCTTCATCACGAAGCGTAGCCAGCTTGCGGCCCATCTCCATGTGCCAGGCTGCCGGTTTAGTGCTGTCGATACTCAACTGCACCATCGGGATGTCGGCGTCCGGGTACATTTTTATCAGCACGCCCCATGAGCCGTGGTCAAAGCCCCAGGCCTCTTGATCCAGCGCGACCGGGACAGGTGCCAGCAAATTCACCAGCTTCTGTGCCAGCTCGGGCGAGCCGGGGGCCGGATAATGCGTGTCGTACAACGCCTGCGGGAAACCGCCAAAATCATGGATTGTTTTTGGCGCCTCCATGGCGGTTACGCCAGTGCCACGGGTGAACCAGTGTGCAGACACCACCACAATCGCCTTCGGACGCGGCAACGTCTCGCCCAGGTGACGCCATGTGCGGGTGTAGACGTTGTCTTCCAGAACGTTCATTGGGCTACCGTGGCCTAAAAACAGTGCTGGCATACGTGAAGAAGTCATGGTGATATCCTTACAGAAGGTGTCAATTTGATGGTGCTACATTACGCTTAACACGATGAAGATGAACGCAGATAAGCGTGAAGATCATCATCAGGAAATTTGAATGTAAGGAATATGTAAAACAGAGGTTCCCCTCTCGCTTTGGCCAACGTGAATTATTAGTATTAATGAGAATCATTATCACAAGGAGCATTGCATGTCCGTCCCCTTGATCCTGACCATCCTGGCGGGTGCCGCCACCTTTATCGGTGCGATCCTCGGTGTGCTTGGTCAAAAGCCGTCTAACCGCGTGCTGGCCTTTTCACTGGGATTTGCTGCCGGCATTATGCTGCTTATCTCTCTGATGGAGATGCTGCCTGCCGCACTGGGCACAGAAGGCATGTCTCCGGTACTGGGTTATGGCATGTTTGTTTTTGGTCTGCTGGGCTATTTTGCCCTCGACCGCATGCTGCCCCATGCACATCCGCAGGATTTAATGCAAAAAAGCGTCGCGCCGGTGCCGCAAAAGATTAAACGTACTGCCATCCTCCTCACGCTCGGCATCAGCCTGCACAACTTCCCGGAGGGTGTCGCGACCTATGTCACCGCCAGCAGCAATCTGGAGATGGGTCTGGGTATCGCCCTGGCGGTGGCCTTACACAATATTCCTGAAGGGCTGGCCGTTGCCGGGCCGGTTTATGCCGCCACGGGGTCAAAACGCACCGCCGTGTTCTGGGCCGGGATATCGGGAATGGCAGAAATTCTCGGGGGCGTACTGGCGTGGCTGATACTGGGAAGCCTGGTTTCACCGGTGGTGATGGCCGCCATTATGGCCGCAGTTGCGGGGATTATGGTGGCGCTGTCGGTTGATGAACTGATGCCGCTGGCGAAAGAGATCGATCCTAACAATAATCCGAGTTATGGGGTGTTGTGCGGAATGTCTGTAATGGGATTAAGCCTGGTGTTGTTACAAACGGCGGGTATTGGCTGAACGGTTGCGCTTCCTTATTTGAGGGAGCGCAATTTCTTTTCATGTCAGTGAATGCCAACTATCAGTATTAATGATATAAAGTCCGGCACCATACTTTCTAATCGCCATAGAATTCACTTAAGAAATATTATTTATAACTATTCCCCGTAAAATAATTACCGCTTCGTGTATTTAAAAAAACTCAAAAGATTGATGTCAATCACTATTTAAACCGAGCATTCTGGCTGTTGAGCAACAGCATTTTTCCCATTTATAATTTCAAATGATTTATTAATAGTTTCTAAATCCCCCATTTAGAAATGCTCACGAGATGAACCATATTGCGACTGGTATATTTCGACCGCTTTAATGAAATAAAAGTGTTGCAATATTAATTCATTAAAATTATTGCGCCATCCACTCTTAGATAAAGGATTATATCTTCATGTTTAACAAGACTATTCTGGCAGTTGCGACAACTGCATTGCTTTCTGGTCTGTCATTTACTGCTATGGCAGCAGATAACCAGGGCTCGGGGAAGATCACGTTCACCGGTGAAGTTATCAGTGCGCCTTGCTCTATCACCCCGGGAGATGAAAATCAGACGATTGAATTAGGAGAAGTCGCGGATAGCGTGCTGAACAGCGGTAAAAACTCGCTGCCGGTTGACGTGAATATCCACCTGCAGGATTGCATTCTCTCTTCTACCACCGGACAAACCACCACCACGATCGACAAAGTGAAGGTCACCTTTGCCTCCGCAAGTACCGATTCGACCGACACCAGCCTGATGAAAAACACGCTTGATGGCAACATCGGCGGTGCAACAGGTGTGGGCGTTCGCTTGCTGGATAGCGGCAGCAATAAAGTCACGCTGGGTACGCCGATTGAAGTGTCATTCCCTACCACAAATGCCTATCAGGAACTGAACTTCAAAGCCCGCATGGAACCGGTAGCTGGCAGCCAGGCTACCCCGGGTAACGTTCAGGCCCAGGCGAACTATATCCTTGAATATAAGTAATTTGATTGCCGTCTGAAAACGTAGCCGATGAAGGACTCATCGGCTTTTATGCCTTCTTTTTAAAAGCGAAACGGATTTATGCTAAAACACTCAGCGCATCAACTCTCCCGCCTCTCTGCTTTTATAAAGTATTCGCTGAGTGCCACACTTTACTCAGCTTTATTCGTGTTGCCTGTCTCCGCGGTTGAATTCAACACAGATATGATTGACGTTGAAGACCGAAGTAATATTGATATTTCCCAGTTTGAGAAAAAAGGCCACATCGCGCCGGGTAGCTATCTCGTCCGCATTCAGGTCAATAAAAACACGTTGCCTCAATCCGCAACAATGGAGTGGATCGCAACGGAAAACGAAAGCGGTTCGCAAATTTGTGTGAATGCCGGGCAGTTATCCGCTTTCGGACTGAGCACCGATTTTATTTCGCGGCTGCATTATTCTCAGGGCGGACATTGCCTTGATCTTTCGGCTGTTCCGGAACTGGGCTTTTCCCTTAATAAAGGGACGATGGTGCTTTCCGTCACCGTTCCCCAGGCATGGATGAAATATCAGGCGAAGAACTGGACGCCGCCGGAATATTGGGATGAAGGCATTGCGGGTGTTTTACTTGATTATAATCTCTATGGCAGCCAGTACGATCCGCACGGGGGCGACGACAGCCAGAATTTCAGCGCCTACGGCACGCTCGGGTTTAACCTCGGCGCGTGGCGTCTGCGTTCAGATTATCAATATAACCAAAACTTTCGTCACGGTGAGTCTACAGGCAGCGACAGCAGTCTGGCACGAACCTATCTCTACCGCCCTATCCCTTCGCTGTCATCAAAAGTGACGCTGGGGCAATATGATTTAAGCTCAGATATTTTTGATACCTTCCACTTTACCGGTGCATCACTGGAAAGTGATGAAAGTATGCTGCCGCCTGATTTACAAGGTTATGCACCACAAATTAACGGCATCGCGCAGACCAATGCCAAAGTGACCGTCTCCCAGTCTGGCCGCGTTCTTTATCAAACAACCGTCGCGCCGGGCCCGTTCACCATTTCAGACCTGGGTGAAACCTACCAGGGACAGCTGGACGTAGTGGTCGAAGAGGAAGATGGGCGCAAAACCACCTTCCAGGTGGGTTCATCCTCAATCCCCTTCCTGACCCGAAAAGGCCAGGTGCGCTATAAAACATCCATCGGTAAGCCCACCGCTACAGGCCATAACGACATCAATAACCCGCTTTTCTGGACAGGTGAACTCTCGTGGGGCTGGCTGAGTAATGTGTCACTGTATGGCGGCACCCTGCTGACGGCGGATGATTATCAGGCCATGACCACCGGTATCGGCTTCAACCTGGATTCGTTCGGCTCGATCTCTTTTGATGTGACGGGCGCCGAGGCCACGCTCCATCAGGGAAAAAATGAGACACAGCGTGGGTACAGCTATCGCGCCAACTACGCAAAACGTTTTGAGGCGACCGGCAGCCAGATCACCTTCGCAGGTTATCGATTCTCGGATAAAGAATATGTCTCAATGAGTGAATATCTCGCCTCCCGGGACGGAGATACCTCAACGACAAACGAAAAAGAGAGTTACGTTATCTCCTTCAACCAGTACCTTGATTCGCTGGCATTAAATACCTATCTCAACGTCACCCGTAACACCTACTGGGACAACAGCAGCAACACAAACTACTCCTTTTCGCTGAGCCGCAATTTTGATATCGGCAACTTAAGAGGTTTATCCGCATCGCTGGCGCTAAGCCGCGTGCACTGGGACGACAGCGACGAAAACCAGGTCTATTTCGCCTTCACCCTCCCGCTGGAGCAAAGTCGTAGCATTATGTACAGCTACCAGCGTTCAGGCGGCGACAGCGCGTCTCATATGGCTTCTTACTATGACGCCTCCGATCGCAACAATACGTGGAATCTCTCGGCCTCTACGACGGAAGACGATTTGCGCGAAGGCGAACCGTCATTGCGCGGCGGATACCAGCACTATTCTCCTTACGGACGCCTGAATCTTTCAGGAAGCGTTCAGCCCAATCAATACCGTTCGATCAGCGCGGGCTGGAACGGCTCGATCACCGCCACGCGGCATGGCGTAGCCCTGCATGATTACAGCCCGGCCAATAACGCCCGGATGATGATCGATGCCGATGGCGTTGACGGAATTGAGGTCAACAGTTCGCGCACGCGCACTAACGCATTTGGTATTGCTGTCGTCCCCTCACTCAGCAACTACACCACCTCCACGGTGCGCGTTAACAGCAACACGCTGCCTGATGGCGTGGATATAGCAACCTCCGTTATTCGCACCACGCTGACGGAAGGTGCCATTGGTTACAGCAAGCTGAACGCCACCACGGGCTACCAGATTGTCGGCATTATTCGACAGGAAAACGGTCAGTTCCCTCCTTTGGGCGTCAGTATCGTCGACAGCGCTACGGGTAAAGAGGTCGGTCTGGTTGCCGAAGAAGGGTTCGTTTATCTCAGCGGGATTCAGGAAAACAGTACGTTACGTCTCACCTGGTCTGACAAAGCGTGTGAAATCACGCCGCCGAACCAAAGTAACCTTAACGGTGACGCTATATTTTTACCTTGTAAAACAGTGCATTAATTCAGGATGAATAAAATGAACATCACGATGATTTCAAAAGGACTTATCTGTTTCCTTGGCACGTGCAGCTTTGCCTGGGCCACTGTATCGCCCGACAGAACACGCATCATTTTCAACGCCTCAGCAAAAAGCGTGTCGGTCAGACTGATAAACCAGAGTAAAACCGATCCTTATCTGGCTCAGTCGTGGATTGAGGATAAAGAGGGTAAAAAAACGCGCGAGTTTATCTCTCCTGTTCCGCCACTGTTGCGTATCGAGCCTGAGGAACAGGCGCAGGTTCGCCTGATGGCGCAGCAAAACCTCAGCCGACTTCCAGCCGATCGAGAGTCGCTGTTTTATTACAACATGCGGGAGATCCCACCCAAAGCCGAGCAGAAGAACGTGATGCAAATCGCCATGCAAAGCCGGCTTAAACTGTTCTGGCGGCCAAAAGCCATTGAGCTGAAGGAGGGCCAGTTTGTTCCGCTGGATAAGGTGGTTATATCCCGCGCCTCGGGTACGCTGCAGTTTAAAAACAGCAGCCCCTATTACATCACCGTGGGCTATATCGGCCTGAACGGTAAAACCTTATTGCCGGGCGCAGAGAGCGTAATGATTGAGCCGTTTGGTCAGGCCAGCCAGTCACTGGCTAAGCTGCCCGCTGAATTTCAGGTCGGCTATATCAGCGATTATGGCGGTCTGGAAATGTTTAAGGTGAGTTGTAACGCGATGCAGAGTACCTGCCAGAGCAAACCGGTGAATAAGGGATAATGATGAAAAAAATACATCTCGCGGTGATTGCCCTTTTATGTTTGTTCTCATCCTCCGCATGGGCGATGGACTGTTACAAAGATTCATTGGGCGGCCAAAGTCTGGTCACAACAACGCTCCCGACGTTCACGGTCCCAGCCAACGCCCCAGCCGGACAAAAAATTTGGGAAAGCGGCGATTTACTGGTGACGGTATATTGCGATCACGCCACCCGCGACAGTACAAAACCTGTCTCGCAGGATCCCTGGAGTGAACACGTTTATGCCTATATCCTGGACAGTTTTCATAACACCGATAGCCTGATGACCAACAATCCCTATCTGGCGTTTGGCGTAACCTATAACGGTATTGACTATGACATCCCCGATATCAAAATTGATACGGGAGCATGCCTTGATAAGCAGGATGATAAGTGGGGTGACTACAAGGAAGCAGCCTGCAATGGCGTCACAATTCAGAAAAACGTCACGTTTAGCGTGCGCTTTCGTCTCTACGTGAAGCTAAAAGCGATACCAAAACAGCAGTTTGACTATACCTTTCCCTCCGTCACCGTGCTGACGTTTGACGGTTCAGGCGGAATCAACACGCTTTCGAATGCAAAAAACCTGCATTACGACATTACCGGGCTTTCAAATATTCACTTCCTGGACTGCGGTGTGGATATCCGGATCTACCCTGAAAATCAGATTGTGAATTTTGGCCAGTTTACGGAGAGCGCAGTCAACGCCAACGCCGTCACCTCACCGTTTAGCATTTCGACAATCCGGGATGCCACTGCTGGTTGTTCAGAACAATTTGACGTAACGACCAGCTTTTACACCACCGATACGCTCTACGATGATACGCATCTGGACATGGGAAATGGTTTACTCATGCGTCTCATTGATAAAACCAATGGCGATGTGACGTACAACCAGTATCTTCCTTTTGCAACCTATCACCCTGATGATACGGAGACGACGCTGACGCACGACTATACGGCTGAGCTAACCCGCAAACCTGGTGAAGCCATTATTCCTGGACCATTCAGTAAAGACATTATTGTCAAAATCAATTATCAATAATTGATCAAAAAGCAGACCAGCATCTCCTGTTGGTCTGCTTTTTTAGCCCCTCGCCCTCTTTTTTCTGCGTAAGCCATTCACTTCAATAATTAATAAACGCATACTTAAAGTGTCTTTAATTATTTTTTAATCACGCATTGTTACAATTAGTTTTAGAATACAACCGCCTCAAACATCAATATCTCTTAAATATTATTCATAACAAGGATATTTCATGCGAAATATTTCAAAAACACTTTTGGCGGTTGCTTTAGGCTCTTTTATCTCTGGCAATGCACTGGCAAGCGATCAAGGCTCCGGTAAAATCACCTTTAAGGGCGTTATTATTGACGCACCATGCAATATTGCACCAGACAGTATTGATAAAGAGATTGAACTTGGCCAGTTCACCACGGCGGTGATGAATGTGAATAAAAAATCCACGGCGGTACCGGTTGATATCAACCTGGAAAACTGTCAGCTTGACGCTGCAGATGAAACCGCAACGCCCGTCACCAAAGTGGACGTAACCTTCAGCAGCACTGCAACCGACTCAGCCGATACCAGCCTGATGAGCAACACCTATGCGGGCGGCGCGCAGAACGTGGGCGTTCGTCTGCTGGATAATGCAGAGTCCCCTATCACGCTTGGTACGGCACAAACTGTCGATCTTTCTGCGGGTTCAACGACCCAGACGCTGCACTTCAAAGCGCAGATGGAAGTGGTCGATGGTAAAACAGCAACGGCAGGCCAGGTCGAATCTACCGCGAATTACATCCTGTTGTATAAATAAGCCCATACCGTTAATTATATTTCGGCTGGCAATATATTTGCCAGCCATTGCCGTAATTTTATTTGAGAGCTGAATGATGAAATACAGTGCATTTTCGATCATCATTGCTGGCTTTCTTACGCCTCTTCCACTGGCCGCCGTTGAATTTAATATTAACGCTATCGATAAAGATCAGCGTGGCAATGTTGATTTATCCCAGTTCAAAGATAAGAACCACGTTGCGCCGGGTCATTATTTCGTTAACGTTGCAATTAATAATACGCCACTCGCTAGCGGCTGGCAGTTAGCCTGGTATAAAAAAGACGATACAACGGAAGTCTGCATTCCGTCCGATCTGGCGGACACTTTTGGTCTGGACGATAAATACCGCAGCATGCTGACGGTTAACGCGGGCTGTGTCGACTTTTCCCCGCTGCCGCAGGTTCGTTTCAAGTTTATTCAGGCGACGCAAACGCTGGAAGTCACCCTACCTCAGGCCTGGCTACAGTACCGTTCCACCAACTGGATGCCGCCCGCGACCTGGGACAACGGTGTCTCAGGCGTGCTGCTGGATTACAATCTGTTTGCCAGCCGCTATCAGCCCGATGAGGGGTCAAGCAGCGATAACGTCAATACCTACGGGACCGCTGGCGCCAACCTGGGCGCCTGGCGACTGCGGGGAGATTATCAGTACGCCCTTAACCGTACGGAAGGGAGGTCGCAGAGCGATGGCCGCCTTTCTCGCGCCTACCTTTTTCGCCCTCTGCCTGCACTTGGCTCAAAGTTCACGCTGGGTGAGTCAGATTTTCAGTCGGATATTTTCGACGGATTTTCCTACACCGGAGCCTCACTGATCAGCGACGAGCGCATGCTCCCCTGGTCTCTGCGCGGCTACGCGCCACAAATTTCTGGTATCGCGCAGACGAATGCCACCGTGACCGTCAGCCAGGCAGACAGAATTATCTATCAAACCAAAGTCCCACCGGGCCCTTTCGTCATCCAGGATATCAACCAGTCCGTACAGGGAACGTTGGACGTCACCGTCGCCGAAGAAGACGGTCACACCAACACCTTCCAGGTTTCTGCTGCCTCTGTGCCTTTCCTGACGCGAAAAGGCCAGGTTCGCTATAAGCTGGCGGGCGGTAAACCCCGTCAGGACAGCTCGCATCAGGTCGAAAGCGAGGCCTTTTTAAGCAGCGAATTCTCCTGGGGCGTACTATCCCGAACATCCCTGTACGGCGGGCTCCTGAACAGCGGTAATGATTACCGCGCGCTGGCGGCAGGTATCGGGCAGAACATGGATATGCTGGGCGCGTTGTCATTTGATGTCACCCAGGCCAGCAGCCAGCACGAGGGGGAAGCAAAACAGACGGGATACAGTTACCGCCTCAACTACAGCAAGCGTTTCGATACCACCGGGAGTCAGCTCACGCTTGCCAGCTACCGCTACTCCGACAGCCGCTTTCTCAGCTATGCCCGCTTTCTTGAAAAAGACCAGGAGCACGCGGAAACGGAAAAACAGACGCTAAGCATCACTGCCAGCCAGTACATCCCCGCCCTGTCGCTAAACCTTTACCTTGGTATGCTGCGCCAGACCTGGTGGGACAGAGCCCCCTCCACCACCGGCACGCTCACGGCAGGATACAACTTCGACCTTGGCCGCTGGAAAAATCTTGGCGTGACGGCCTCATGGAGCAAAACACATTATCAGGATCAAGGCGATGACACGCAGGTTTACTTCTCTTTAAGCATCCCCCTCGATCCGGTTCATCGCCTCAATTACGATCTGAGAAACAGCGACACGACGCGTCAAACGCTCTCCTGGTATGACTCTTCAGACAGTAACAATACCTGGGGGATATCCGCTGGTACCGAGAGCGAAAAAACTGACTCCGGGGCGCAAGTCAGCGCGAATTATCAGCACTATGCCGGGACGGGAGATCTGAACCTGTCCGGAAGTTACAAGGCCCATGACTACCGTTCCGTCAGCGCGAGCTGGAACGGCTCGTTTACCGCAACCGCCCACGGGGCGTCGCTTCATCGCCGGAGCTACGGCAACGAACCGCGTGTGATGGTCAGCACGGAAGGGATCGGCAATATACCGCTGAATATGTCCCGCGATGCCACCAACATGCTTGGTATTGGCGTCCTGCCCGCCTTTTCGAGCTATATGCCCGCCAGCGTACAGGTCAATCTGAATAACCTGCCAGAGGGTGTCGATGTCGATAACCACGTCATTCGCTCCACCTGGACCGAGGGTGCAATCGGTTATCGGCTGATTGCCTCCCGTCAGGGTCAGGATGTTGCCGGGATCGTGCGTACCGCCAGCGGCACGCCGCCTCTCGGCGCCCAGGTGCGAGAGCAGGATTCAGGCAAAGAGGTGGGCATTATCGCCCAGGACGGACATATCTGGCTGGGGGCGGTAAAAGCTGAACAACACTTTATCGTCACCTGGGGAGACGATCAGCAGTGTCATTTCTCCCTGCCAGCTTCTCTCGACAACACTACGCAGCTGATGCTGCCCTGCCAGTAACTTATCATTATGAAATCATACGTTTATTTAACAGCATTCCTGTTTTGTGGCTCCGGCGTCTCGCAGGCGGCAATTAACCTGGACAGGACGCGCATCGTCTTTGTCGAAAGCGATAAAGCCAGCAGCCTGACCATTGAAAACCAGAGCAAATCGCTTCCCTACCTTGCCCTCGCCTGGGTGGAGGATCGGGACGGGCGCAAAGAGGACACCCATTTTATGGTCCTGCCGCCTATTCAGCGCATTGAACCCGGCGCCTCGTCACAGGTGCGGATCGTGAAACAGGCCGCGACGCAACAGCTGCCTGAGGATCGGGAAACGCTGTTTTATTTCAATCTGCGTGAAGTGCCGCCCAAAAGCGGGAGCCTGAAAGAGGAGCGCAGCGTCATGCAGGTGGCTATGCAGAGCCGCATTAAGTTGTTCTGGCGGCCGGACAGCATTCATAAAAAATCAGGTGAAGAGACGGAAATGCAGCTGTCGGTGACGCTGTCGGGCAAAACCATGCACCTGAAAAACCCAACGCCCTATTTCATTACGCTGGCGTGGCTGAGCAATAACGGAAAAACCATGATGCCAGGCTTCGACAGTCTGATGATTAGCCCGTTTGCGACCAGTACGCTGACGCTGAGTGAAACAGAAGGAACGGGCTACAGCATAGGTTATATTGATGATTATGGTGCGCTACGCAAGGTCAATTTAACCTGTACCGGGTCAACACCATGCGCGCTAACGCCGCGCAAGGCAGGGCAAAATGCGACATCTCGCTAAGCTTTTCCTTTTTATGCTGGTGATGTGCCCCCTTAAGCAGGCGCTGGCGCTGAACTGCTACCTTGGCACACAAAATGGCCCGGTGGAGCAAACCAAAACGGTGTCAGAATTCTCAATCCCCAGCACAGCAAAAGTTGGGCAAAAGATTTGGGAATCCAGCGATATCAAAATCCCCGTGTATTGCGACAGAAATACCGCGTCAAATCATGAGAACGAAGACGTCTTCGCCTGGGTGAATCCTTATCCGTCAATGTCGGATCCTTACTACGAACTCGGTGTAACCTACGAGGGTGCAGATTACGATGCCATCGGGCAAACCTACGGCGTGGATACCCGTCAGTGTCTGGACAACAACAGCCTGAGCAAATACACGGCCGAACAGTTAAAAGCGATGGGCTGGGAGAAATACATCTGTTCGGGGAATGCGTGGGATGTACATACCTCACGAACCTTTGCGGCACGCTTCAGGCTGTACGTTAAGCTCAAAGCGATACCGCCTCAGGGCTACGTCAGCACGCTTGGTGATTACATCGTCGTGCAGTTTGACGGCAAAGGCGGCGTAAATGCGCTTCCTGATGCCAAAAACCTCAAATACCACATTAACGGGCTGGAAAACATCAGGGTACTGGACTGCGGAGCGACGTTCAGTATTTACCCTGAAAATCAGGAGATCGACTTTGGCACCTTCAGCGCACGTGACATCGTCAATCAGGGCACGCGTACGCGAACGTTCTCGGTTAAAACCAGTAAAGTACAGGATGCGCAGTGTTCAGACGGATTTAAGATCGACTCGTCGTTCTATACCGATAGCGAGCTGACGGCCAATGATACGGCGTTGCTGATTGGTAATGGCCTGAAGCTGCGCATTCTTAACGGCACACAGCCCTACACCTTCAATCAGTATGACGAGTACGCTGATTTTACCGGTTCGGTGCTGCATTTCGAGACCACGTACACCGCTGAGCTTTCACGTGCAGAGGGAAAGGGTATCGATTCTGGCCCTTTTGAAACGGTCGTGCTGTTTAAAATTAACTATCACTAGATACAAAAAAGCCGGGTTTCCCCGGCTTTTTCATTCGTGCACCGTTCAGCTGGCTTTGCGCTCGTGCGCCTGACGGTACTCGATCAGATCTTCAATTGTCACGACCGGCATGTTGTGCAGGCGTGCAAAGGTGATGCACTCTGGTGCGCGCGCCATGGTGCCGTCATCGTTGGTCAGTTCACACAGTACGCCTGCAGGTTTGAAGCCTGCCAGCGTCACCAGATCGATGGTCGCTTCAGTGTGGCCACCACGGGTCAGCACACCGCCCGCCTGCGCACGCAGCGGGAAGACGTGGCCAGGACGGTGCAGGTCGGATGGCTTGGCGTCATCGGCAATTGCTGCACGGACGGTAGTCAGACGGTCAGCCGCGGAGACACCGGTGGTAACGCCATGCGCGGCTTCGATGGTCACGGTAAAGCCGGTACCAAAGGCGCTGGTGTTGTTTTCGACCATCATCGGCAGCTCGAGCTGCTTACGGCGGTCTTCGGTAATACACAGGCATACGATGCCGCTGCCGTGACGGATGGTCAGTGCCATCTGCTCAACGGTCATGTTTTCGGCGGCGAAAATCATGTCGCCTTCGTTTTCACGGTTTTCATCGTCAAGCACCATCACGCCGCGGCCTTCGCGCAGGGCATCCAGTGCATGTTCAACACGTTGAGTTGAAGTGCCAAAAGAGGAAAGTAGCGTCTGATTCATGGTAAAAAAACCTCATTAACATTATGGTTACCAGAATCAGGGCAGTCTTAGGAGCGCCGTATAAGCGGCAAAAAGATAACGTGAGCGGGCCCATGCCCGACTGGATCGTTACTCTCTCCCATCCGGACTTTAACCGTCGGCCCCGGAATTACACCGGATCTGCTGACCTTTGAGAGTTCACCCAAAGCGCTCGCGGGCTTTCAGCATGACGCTGCTTTACCGCCGGTGGGGAATTTCGCCCCGCCCTGAGAATAAGCGAGATAACTATAACGCTATTGATTAACCTGGGCAATGCATAAGCTTCAAACAAATCTGCTTTATCCTGGAGCATGACGCGCTACAATGTTCATCAACACCGTCTTATCAAGGGAAGCCACTATGATTGACCCGAAGAAAATTGAGCAAATTGCGCGTCAGGTTCATGAGTCCATGCCAAAAGGCATTCGTGAATTTGGTGATGACGTTGAGAAGAAAATCCGCCAGACGCTGCAGGCGCAGTTAGTTCGCCTTGATTTAGTGAGCCGCGAAGAGTTTGACGTGCAGACACAGGTTCTGCTGCGCACCCGTGAAAAGCTGGCGCTGCTGGAACAGCGTCTTACCGAGCTGGAAAACCGCAATACCCCGGAAGAAGTGAAGCCGGCACCAGCGATACCGCCGGTGGATGACCAGGCCTAAGTGCGGCCTGATGCCCTCACCCCTGCCCTCTCCCGGTGGGAGAGGGTGAAATAACGGGCCAACTGGCCCGTTTTTTACTGACTGTCTTTCTGGATCTTTTTGATGATGTTGGTGGTTGAACACCCGTCCTCAAAGTTGAGCACCATCACTTCACCGCCGTTGGCCCAGACCTCTTCGCTGCCCGCGATTTGCTCCGGTTTGTAATCGCCGCCTTTTACCAGCAGGTCAGGCAGAATGCCAGCAATCAGGCGCTGAGGCGTGTCTTCTTCAAACGGCACAACCCAGTCCACCGCTTCCAGCGCGCCGAGCACAATCATACGCTGCTCCAGCGGATTCACCGGACGCGTTTCGCCCTTCAGACGTTTGGTCGAGGCATCGCTGTTCACCGCCACAATCAGACGATCGCCCAGCTGGCGCGCATTCGCCAGATAAGAGACATGGCCCGCGTGCAGAATGTCGAATACGCCGTTGGTCATCACCACTTTCTCACCGCGTTTACGCGCGGCAGCAACGGCCACTTTCAGCTCTTCTTCCGTCATGACGCCAAAACCGGTATCGGCGCGGCCGCGCACGGCGTTTTCCAGTTCGATTGGCGAAACGGTAGAGGTCCCGAGTTTACCGACAACCACGCCCGCCGCGGCGTTCGCAAAGTAGCACGCTTCTTCGAGGGAATTACCCGCTGCCAGCGTTGCCGCCAGTACGCCAATCACCGTATCACCGGCACCGGTTACGTCGTACACTTCCTGCGCCTGGGTTGGCATATGCAGCGGCGCCTTGCTCGGCTGCAGCAGCGTCATTCCCTGCTCGGAGCGGGTCACCAGCAGTGCAGACAGCTCGAAGTCAGCGATGATCTTCATACCGCGCTCGACGATCTCCGCCTCCGACTTGCACTTGCCCGCCACCGCTTCAAACTCAGAGAGATTAGGCGTCAGCAGCGTTGCGCCGCGATAGCGCTCAAAGTCAGTGCCTTTCGGATCGATCAGTACCGGCACATTGGCTTTACGCGCCAGCTGGATCATCTGTTGTACGCTTGCCAGTGCCCCTTTGGCGTAATCAGACAGTACCAGCGCGCCGATATTGCCCAGCGCCTGATTAATGCGCTCGTGCAGCGGCTCAGGATCCACACCCTCAAACCCTTCTTCAAAGTCGAGGCGGATCAGCTGCTGGTTACGCGACAACACGCGCAGCTTGGTAATGGTCGGGTGCGTCGGAACAGAAACGAAATCGCACTTCACGTTCACGTCCGCCAGCGACTTGCTCAGCGCGCGCGCCGCATCGTCGATACCGGTGAGGCCCACCAGACGCGAATGCGCGCCCAGAGAAGCAATGTTCATCGCCACGTTTGCCGCGCCGCCAGGACGCTCTTCAATGGTATCGACCTTAACGACCGGTACCGGTGCTTCCGGGGAGATACGGCTGGTCGGCCCATACCAGTAGCGATCAAGCATTACATCGCCGACAACCATAACTCCAGCACGTTCAAACTCTGGCAGTGTTACTTTCATTCCTGACTCCAGAAAGATTCACAATTTGCGCGCGATGATATCACACTTGTTTTGTTACGCACGGTTCCACCAGCCACTTCTGCCAGCTCGCTTTCACCTGGTCGCGTTCACGGGTAAAGCAGTCGAGCGCCACATGGCCCGGCTGTTCCTGCAAGGCGAGGTGGTGCAACTCATCGCGCAGCGTGGTGTAGGCGCGGGTTAAGGCCTGCGCCTCCTGCTCATCCATTATGTCGTTTTGCGCAAGCAGCTCCAGAATGCGCACATTATCCGACCAGCGGGTCAGCTTCGGCTTGTCATGCGCGTGCAGGAGCACCAGATACTGGGTGATAAACTCAATGTCGGTAATGCCACCCTCATCGGCTTTAATATCAAACCGATCGCGGTGTTTATTGCCCAGATGCGCACGCATCTTTTCACGCATTTCGCGCACTTCGGTCTGCAACTTACTGCCTTCACGCGGGGTGGTCATCACCGCTTTACGAATGGCATCAAACTGCGTTTTTAACTGCGGATCGCCATACACCACGCGGGCGCGCACCAGCGCCTGATGCTCCCACGTCCAGGCTTCGTTTTTCTGATAATCGGCGAAGGATTCCGTTGAGGTCACCAGCATACCAGCCGCGCCGGACGGGCGCAGACGGGCATCCACTTCGTACAGAATCCCCGATGACGTGCGGGTGCTGAACAGGTGCATAATGCGCTGGGCCAGACGCAGATAGAACTGGCGCCCGTCAATTTCACGCTCGCCGTCGGTCATCACGTCTGCCGGGCAGTCGTGCAGGAAGATTAAATCCAGATCGGAGCTGTATCCCAGCTCCCACCCGCCGAGCTTGCCGTAGCCCACCACGGCAAAACCGCGGCCTTCTCGTTCAGCAAGATGTTTTGGCTGGCCGTAACGCGCCACCATCTGGATCCACGCCTGATGCACCACCGCATCGATGATCGCTTCCGCCAGCCAGGTTAAGTGATCGCTCACTTTCATCACCGGCAGCGTTTCGGCAATATCTGCCGCCGCGACGCGCAGCATCTGGGCCTGTTTGAACTGGCGCAGCGCCTCCAGCTGCTGCTCTTCATCTTCTTCCGGCACGCGCAGCAGATACTGGCGCAGCTCATCGCGGTAGGCATCGGTCGCCGTCGGCTGATAGAGGGTATTGGGATCGAGCAGTTCATCCAGCAGCAGCGGATAACGCGCCAGCTTGTTGGCCACCATCGGTGACGCCGCGCAGAGCGTAATCAGGTGTTTCAGCGCCCCCGGGAATTCGCTCAGCAGTTCAAGATAGGTGGTACGCGTAATGATGCCGCTCAGCAGCGGCATCATGCGGGAAAGCGGCACCGGGGCGTCGGCACGGGAACAGACATCGCTCAGCAGGTGCGGCATCAGGTGATCCAGCACCTGGCGACCACGCGGACCAATGGCACGCTTGTTGAGTTCGAGGCGGAAATCGGCGATCAGCGCCACCACCCGATGGCGATCGTCGTCGCTCAGGTGCGCCAGCACGGGCGTAGTGTCATCTTCCTGCAGGGCATCCTGCCACAGTTCACGCCAGTGTTCAGAGAGCGTATCGTCCTGCGATTCGCTTTCATCATCGCCAATCAGCTCGTTAAAGATACGGCGCACGCCTGCCATATGCGCCTCCAGCCGTTCGGTCAATGCGGCCCAGTCGTCCACGCGCATGCCCCACGCCAGACGCGCCCGGTTCAGGTCATCCCCCGGCAGGGTCTGGGTTTGCTCGTCATTGATGCTTTGCAGCAGGTTTTCCAGACGACGCAGGAACAGGTATGCCTCACGCAGGGTTTGCGCGTCCCCCTCTGGCAGGAGATGGAGTTGCTCAATCGCCGACAGCGTCGGGAGCAACGAGCGGGATTGCAGCGACGGCTCGCGACCACCGCGGATAAGCTGGAAGACCTGGACAATAAATTCGATTTCACGAATGCCACCCGCGCCGAGCTTAATGTTATCTTTCAGCCCACGACGGCGTACCTCACGGGCGATCATCCCTTTCATGTTACGCAGGGACTGGATCACGCTGAAGTCGATATAGCGACGGAACACAAACGGGCGCAGCATGGCGCGTAGTTCGTTGGCGTAAGCGTCGTCGCTGTCACCCATGATCCGCGCTTTGACCATCGCGTAACGCTCCCAGTCGCGCCCCTGCTCCTGGTAGTAATCTTCCAGCGCCGCAAAGCTCAGCACCAGCGGGCCGCTGTCGCCAAACGGACGCAGACGCATATCCACGCGATAGACAAAACCGTCCTGCGTCGGCTGATCCAGCGCCTTGATCAGACGCTGGCCAAGACGGGTGAAGAACTGGGCATTGTCCAGTTCACGACGGCCTCCGCGCGTGGAGCCGTTCTCCGGCCAGGCAAAAATCAGGTCGATATCGGAGGAGAAATTCAGCTCGCAGCCACCCAGCTTGCCCATCCCCAGAATCAACAGCGGCTGAGGAACCCCTTCCTCGCTGCACGGCGTGCCCCACTCTTTACAGCAGGCGGCGTAAAGCCAGTCTCGCGCAGCGACAATCAGCGTCTGCGCCAGCTCGCTCAACTGCTGCAGCGTGCTCTCTTCGCTGACCAGCTCAAGCGCCTGCGCCCAGGCAATGCGCACCATCACCCGGCGGCGAAACTGGCGCAAAACGCGCATCAGCGTGGCTTCATCCGCCACCTCAGCCAGCGCGCTTTGCAGCCAGCCTGCATAATGCCGCCACTCGTCAGCCTGCGGCGGGGCGTTTTCAAGCTCCACCAGCCAGTCCGGGTTAGCAGTAATACTTTCCTGCACAAAATCACTGAACGTGAGCACGCACTTTGCCTGCTCGCTGAACGATGACGCCGGTAATGACTCAGGCAGACGTTCGCAAACGGTCTGCCACTGCTGCTGTAACTGCGAAGAAAGCGGCATTATAGGGGTTCCTTGCCAGAGTTAACGTTTTCCGCTGTGCAGCCAGAATGGCTCCTGCGAAATGGCCTCGTTGCGGAAATGCTCAATCTCAATATGCTGACGGGTTTCGATGGCATGTTTCAGCCCCTGCCAGTTTTCCAGCCATGCCTGCGTTTTGACGTCATCATAGGCACCCGACAGCAGTAGCATGCAGTCGATGTTGCGCGTCAGACGGATCAGCTGGTCGCCGTACTGGTCACCCAGCGGATAAGCAAAGGTGGTTTTCAGCTCTGCGGCATGGCGGGAGAGGTGGATATCCGCGAAACGTTTGAAGTTTTCTGCGATTTTGGTCTGGGCTTTCGCGTCCAGGAAGGTGCGCCAGCCGCGCGTCACCAGAAACTCGGTCAACGCCAGTTTGGCGGCCGCGGTTTGCGGGCTGTAGATCGCCGTTTGCGCAGACACATCAGAGAGCATCAGCGCTTCAGTTTGCGTCAGCAGATCGCGTAAGTGAGCACTTGCTTTGCGAGGCACGATGCCGCCAAACAGCATCAGGGTATGACGAACCAGACCGATGGCGGCCAGGACGTGGGCTTTTGCGTTTTTCACATTACGCACCCAGAGCTCTTCGTGGTACTGCCACTGCGAAAGCGCCAGCTCCAGAGCCGCCTCCATGCCCTGCTCAACGCTGGCTTTTGGGGCTACGCGTAACACAGGGGTCTCTTTCAGCGCCCGTGGCGCATTCCCGGCGGCCAGATGATAGCCGCGGGCGGCTTTGCTGAGGCTGCCCTGACGCAAGCCTGACTGACTCACTAGCTTACGCGCCAGCTTCAGCACATCGTTCGTCTCGCCTTCCAGCAGTTCAAGCTCCAGTTCGCAAATTGGCTCCTGGTATTCCCCCGCTTTCACCTCGCCCAAATCAAGGGCGATTTCAATGCGGCTTTTGCCTTCCGTTACCAGCCATTTCTCGCGCCAGAAATCGGTGCTGAACAGCGGCTGCACCTCTGCTGCCAGGGTGGATGGCAGTTCGCCGTTTGGCCACACTTCTGCCGGAAAACGTTCCAGCTCAAGTTCTGGCTGATTGATGTCGATATTGTATTCGGGGCGCTGATGCAAACCGCCCACAACGCGACCGGCGATTTTCATCGTCATCTCGTAGCGCCCGTTCGCGCCGCGGATGCGCAAGCCCATATCATGACGACGCAGCCAGTTGTCCGGCGTTTCGTAATAGATATTGAGCAGCTGTACGGGTTCATGGTGTTCGCCGGACAGCGTTTGCAGATGCTGGCGGAGCGCGTCAACGCTGTCTTTTTCGACGATAAATTTTAATTCGATCTCTTGTGCCATAGCCTTGTACTTTTGCGTGCGTCACAGACGCGTCGATGAAGGCGAACTTCCTCGCCATTTGTTTGTCAGTACATAGTATTTTGCGCCAAATTGCCACGCAATGAGCAATTTGACGGGCGTAAAAAGTTTGCAGCGGCGGCGATCGGGACACAGATGATTCTGATTGATGACGAATCCTTTGCGTAGAGACACTGATGCCACTACTATCGTTCCACTATTTATGAAAATAACGACTGATATGCTTAAATTACGCCTGATTGGACTTACTTTACTCGCTTTTAGCGCCGCGACTGCGGTCCACGCTGAAGAAAAGCGTTACGTTTCTGACGAACTGAACACCTGGGTACGTAGCGGCCCCGGAGATAATTATCGCCTCGTGGGTACGGTAAATGCCGGCGAGGAAGTCACCCTGTTACAGACCAACACCGAGACCAATTATGGTCAGGTTCGCGAC
Source organism: Enterobacter sp. T1-1 (assembly GCF_000710795.1). NCBI lineage: Bacteria > Pseudomonadati > Pseudomonadota > Gammaproteobacteria > Enterobacterales > Enterobacteriaceae > Enterobacter > Enterobacter sp. T1-1. The sequence continues at coordinate 62,420 of NZ_JALW01000040.1, forward strand.
AGTTCCGGCCGTACCTCCTGGATCCCCCTGAAAGAGCTGAGTACCGTGCCAAGCCTGCGCACCCGCGTGCCGGATCTGGAAAACCAGGTGAAAACCCTCACCGACAAGCTGAACAACATTGACGGTACCTGGAACCAGCGCACCGCTGAAATGCAGCAGAAAGTCGCGCAGAGCGACAGCGTGATTAACGGTTTGAAAGAAGAGAACCAGAAACTGAAAAATGAGCTGATTGTGGCGCAGAAGAAGGTGAATGCCGCTAATCTGCAGCTCGATGACAAACAGCGCACCATCATCATGCAGTGGTTTATGTATGGCGGTGGCGTGTTGGGCGTCGGCCTGGTGCTGGGTCTTGTTCTGCCACACCTGATCCCAAGCCGTAAACGTAAAGACCGCTGGATGAACTAATTCGTCTTCTCTGCCAGACTTACGTATTATCTTGCCAAAAGAGAAAACGGGAGTGTAGGGCGTGAAGAGTTATCTGGTCGGTGGTGCGGTACGTGATGCGTTGTTAGGTCTGCCGGTCAAAGATAAAGACTGGGTGGTGGTAGGCGCCACCCCCGAAGAGATGCTTAACGCGGGCTACCAGCAGGTAGGCCGCGATTTTCCCGTGTTCCTCCATCCGCAAAGCCGGGAAGAGTACGCCCTGGCGCGTACGGAGCGTAAATCCGGTTCCGGCTATACTGGCTTCACTTGCTATGCCGCGCCCGACGTCACGCTGGAGCAGGATCTCCTGCGTCGCGATCTCACCATCAACGCGCTGGCGCAGGACGAGAACGGCCAGATCGTTGATGCTTATGGCGGCCAGGACGATCTGCGCAACCGTCTTTTACGTCACATCTCCCCGGCGTTTTCGGAAGATCCGCTCCGGGTGCTGCGCGTGGCGCGCTTTGCCGCACGTTACGCCCATCTCAGTTTCCGTATTGCCGATGAGACGATGGCGCTGATGACCGCCATGACCGAGGCGGGTGAGCTTGAACACCTGACGCCAGAACGCGTCTGGAAAGAGACGGAGAACGCCCTCACCACCCGCAATCCACAGGTCTTTTTCCAGGTGCTGCGCGACTGCGGCGCCCTGAAGGTGCTGTTCCCGGAGATAGACGCGTTGTTTGGTGTACCCGCCCCGGCGAAATGGCACCCGGAAATCGACACTGGTGTGCACACCCTGATGACGCTCAGTATGGCGGCCATGCTCAGCCCGGAGGTGGACGTGCGCTTCTCGACGCTGTGCCACGATCTCGGTAAAGGCTTAACGCCAAAAGAGTTCTGGCCTCGTCACCACGGGCACGGCCCGGCTGGGGTGAAGCTGGTCGAGGGGCTGTGCCAGCGCCTGCGGGTGCCTAACGAGATCCGCGATCTGGCGAAACTGGTGGCTGAATTCCACGACCTTATCCACACCTTCCCGATCCTGAAACCGGCCACCATCGTTAAGCTGTTCGATAACATCGACGCCTGGCGTAAACCCCAGCGCGTCGAGCAGATCGCGCTCACCAGCGAGGCTGACGTGCGCGGGCGCACCGGGTTCGAAGCGTGCGACTATCCGCAGGGGCGTTTGCTGCGCGCCGCGTGGGAGGTGGCCAAAGCCGTGCCAACCAAAGAGGTCGTCGAAGCAGGATTTAAAGGCCCGGAAATTCGCGAAGAGCTGACGAAACGGCGGATTCAGGCGGTATCAGAGTGGAAGGAAAAGCATTGCCCTCAGCCAAAAGACTGAGGGCAGTCGGTCAGAAGAAGACCACGTAAACCGCAGCCGCGACGATAAAGCGGTAGATCGCGAACGGGATAAACGAGATACGCTTAATCAGTTGCAGGAAGGTTTTAATGGCAATCAGCGCCACGATAAAGGCGGTGATAAAGCCCACGGCGAACATCGGAATATCGCCCGTGGTGAGAAAACCAATGCTTTTGTAGAGGTCCAGCGCGGTGGCGCCCATCATCATCGGCACCGCCAGCAGGAACGAGAACTCAGATGCCGCGTAACGGCTTACACCCATCAGCATCCCGCCGGAAATCGTTGCTCCTGAACGGGAGAAGCCCGGCCACAGCGCCAGACACTGGAAGCAGCCAATGATAAAGGCCTGGCGATACGTCATATCGTCCAGACCTTCTGCGCGCGGCGTTTTTGGCTTCAGCACTTCCGCCGCAATCAGCAGGAAACCACCGACCACCAGCGCGTACATCACGTTAATCGGGTTAAACAGCGATTTGATGGTGTCGTGGAAAACCAGCCCCAGCACCACAGCCGGGATCATCCCGAGCAGGATATGAATCAGCGTCAGGCGGCCCTTGCTCTCTCCTTCACGCTGTGGCAAACGCCCGAAGTGGATGCCGATCAGCCCAAACAGACGACGCCAGAACATCACGACCACAGCCAGAATGGACCCCAACTGAATGACCACCTCGAACGTCTTTGCGGTATCGCCTTCAAAACCCAGCAGGTGGCCAACAATAATCATATGGCCCGTACTGGAAACCGGCAAAAACTCCGTCAATCCTTCGACCACACCCAGAATTGCCGCCACCAGCAGCGAGTGCATATCGCTCATCTATAAACCCCTAAAAAAATATAAAAAAAACGGTCGCCCCAACAGCTACCGTGAAAGATACAGCTTTAAGACCGATATAACCTAAAATGGTTTAGCTATTATGACGTTAAATCTTTCCTTTCAGATTTGTGCCACGCTCAATGATGACCCCCACATTGGCGGCACGCGCCACCGCACCCGGCTTACTCAGCTTAATGCGCACCCACGGCGAGTTGAATTTGGTCAGCAGTAACTCTGCCACCTCTTCCGCCACGCGCTCCACCAGCGCAAAACGCTGCCCTTCAACGTGGGCGATGACCGTTTCACTGATGTCGGCATAGCTCAGACAGTCATTCACGTCATCACTTTTTGCCGACTTGCGGTTATCCCAGCCCATTTCGATATCGAACACCAGCTTCTGCTCGATGGTCTGTTCCCAGTCGTAAACACCAATAGTGGTGATTACCGAAAGTTGCTCTATAAATACAATATCCATCACGACCTGCCTGCTTTTTGGCTAAACCGGATACCACTTCCGGTGAATTATGCGTATTATCCACAGATGCTGAGAATACAGATACATTTTCAAAACGGAACAGCGTTATGAGTGCAATCGCGCCTGGAATGATTCTCCTCGCCTACCTTTGCGGCTCAATCTCCAGCGCCATTCTGGTCTGCCGCATTGCCGGGTTACCTGACCCGCGCGAAAGTGGCTCCGGGAATCCGGGAGCGACCAATGTACTACGAATTGGCGGCAAGGGAGCAGCCGTAGCGGTTTTGATTTTTGACGTTCTGAAAGGGATGTTACCCGTCTGGGGCGCGTATGCGCTGGGCGTGACCCCGTTCTGGCTGGGGCTTATTGCCATTGCCGCCTGTGTCGGTCACATCTGGCCCGTATTCTTCGGTTTTAAAGGTGGCAAAGGCGTCGCGACGGCCTTTGGTGCCATCGCGCCCATCGGCTGGGATCTCACCGGCGTAATGGCAGGCACCTGGCTGCTGACTATTCTTCTGAGCGGCTATTCGTCGCTGGGCGCCATCGTCAGCGCGCTGATTGCCCCGTTCTATGTCTGGTGGTTTAAACCCCAGTTCACCTTCCCGGTGTCGATGCTCTCCTGCCTTATCCTGCTGCGTCATCACGATAATATTCAGCGTCTGTGGCGACGTCAGGAGACGAAAATCTGGGCGCGGTTAAAGCGGAAGAAGAGAGAGACGCGGTAGGGTTTTATTTACTTTTAGTGGAATTGTTCCGTTCACTTTATGACCAACAGAATATGATGTTCCGGAACCCGTGAACGTGATAAGGGGGCCACCGCGGCCCCCTTATCAATCCCCGCGGCCCCGCGACGAAATCGGTGCTTCGCACTGCGCTCACCTCACGACCCGCTGCCTGCGGTCGGCTCAACTCGACATCCTGTCTCGATTCGCCTCTGGCCGCCATCCCTGGCGTCCAGCCCTTGTCATCCGGTCTCCGGTTCGCCGATTTCAGCGGGGACTCAACACCCGTGCCACATTCAAACTGCTGAGAAGGTTGAGGAAACGCCTGATCCGGCTGAAAATCGCTGAGGCGTTGACCGCAGGCCGGGGCGAGGCGCATGGATGCGCCAAGAGGGCGTGACCTACATGGATGTAGGATCACGCCCGACCCGATAGCCGGAGGGAATAAGCCGAAGGGACCGCGCAGCGGCGATTTTCTTTGCCGGGAGCCGGGATTGTTAAGGGGGCGGCGGGAGCCCCCTTAACACGTTCACCGCAGCGGGATACCCATAAAGCAGAAAAGCTATAGTGAACGGAACCCTTCCACCGCAGCCCCAAAATACAGGCCTCCATCCATAAGCGACTCATATGACAGCCTTCATTTCCGCCAGGGCATACTGAAACGTATCTCCCGGGCGCGCGAATGGAAGCACCATGTTAGCAACTCAGGTCACTGATAGTTCGTACAAAGGCTGGCAGGCCTCGCTTGACCTGCGGTTTTGCCACACGCCTGAGAAAACCCTCCTCCATGCCGCGCACCACGTCGGGCCGCTCACGGTACAGCGTCCATTCTACCCCGAAGGGGAAACCTGCCACCTTTACCTGCTGCATCCGCCGGGTGGCGTGGTGGGCGGTGACAGGCTGGATATTACCGTAAGTCTGGACGCCAATAGCCACGCGCTTATCACCATGCCCGGCGCCAGTAAGTTCTATCGCAGCAGCGGCCCACAGGCCCGCCTTAACCAGCACTTTTATCTCGATGAGGCGTCCACGCTGGAGTGGCTGCCGCAGGACACCATTATCTTTCCCGGCGCCAATGCCGCGCTGCGCTCCGTCTTCCACCTGAAGGCCTCCAGCACGCTGCTGGCGTGGGAGCTGTACTGTCTGGGTCGCCCGGTGATCGGCGAGACCTTCAGCCACGGCACGCTGGAGAGCCGCCTTGAGGTCTGGGTGGATGACGAGCCACGTCTGATTGAGCGTCAGCATATCAGCGATGGCGATCTTACCCCTGTTGCCGGGCAGCCGTGGCTCGGCACGCTGCTGTTCTATCCGGCCGGAGAAACGCACCTCGACACGGCGCGTGAGCTGCTCGCACCACTGAATACCTTTGCCGGGGCGACGCTCACTGACGATCTGCTGTCGGTGCGTTTTCTCTCCCATGACAACCTGATTTGCCAGCGGGTGATGCGTGATATCTGGCAGTCGCTTCGCCCGCTTCTCACCACCAAAACCGCCTGTTCGCCGCGTATCTGGCAGACATAAGAGAAACGTTATGGAACTGACCCCCAGAGAAAAAGACAAGCTGTTGCTGTTCACCGCCGCGCTGGTTGCCGAACGCCGCCTTGCGCGCGGGGTAAAGCTCAATTACCCGGAATCGGTCGCGCTGATCAGCGCCTTCATTATGGAAGGCGCGCGCGATGGCGAAACCGTCGCCTCGCTGATGGAAGCGGGCCGTCACGTCCTGACGCGTGACCAGGTGATGGAAGGCGTACCGGAGATGATCCCGGATATTCAGGTGGAAGCCACCTTCCCGGACGGGTCAAAACTCGTCACCGTGCATAACCCGATCGTGTAAGGAGCGCGTGATGATCCCAGGCGAATACCAGATCCAGTCCGGCAATATTGCCCTCAACGTCGGGCGAGAAACCCGGCTTATCATCGTCGAAAACCACGGCGACCGGCCTATCCAGGTGGGATCGCACTATCACTTTTACGAGGTGAATCCGGCGCTGAAATTTGACCGGGAAGCCACCCGGGGCTTTCGACTGAATATCCCGGCAGGCACCGCGGTGCGGTTCGAACCCGGCCAGAAGCGCGAAGTGACGCTGGTGAAGGTCACCGGGGCGCAACGCATTTTCGGTTTCCGGGGTGACGTGATGGGAGAAGTGAAAAATGGCTGAGATTTCGCGCCAGGCTTATGCCGATATGTTCGGCCCCACCACCGGCGATAAAGTGCGTTTAGCCGACAGCGAGCTGTGGATCGAAGTGGAAGACGATCTCACCGTCTACGGCGAAGAGGTCAAATTTGGCGGCGGGAAAGTGATCCGCGACGGTATGGGCCAGGGGCAGATGACCGCGGATGACTGCGTGGATCTGGTGCTGACTAACGCGTTGATTGTCGATCACTGGGGGATCGTGAAAGCGGATATCGGCGTGAAGAACGGGCGGATCTTCGCCGTCGGTAAAGCCGGCAACCCGGACATTCAGCCCGGGGTGACGATCCCGATCGGTGCCGCCACAGAAGCGATCGCCGCCGAAGGGAAGATCGTCACCGCTGGCGGGATCGACACTCACATCCACTGGATCTGCCCGCAGCAGGCCGAAGAGGCGCTGGTTTCCGGCGTCACGACGATGATCGGCGGCGGTACAGGTCCCGCGGCAGGGACCAACGCCACCACTTGCACGCCGGGGCCGTGGTATATCGCCCGCATGCTGCAGGCTGCCGATACCCTGCCGGTGAATATTGGCCTGCTGGGTAAAGGCAACGGTTCTAACCCGGATGCCCTGCGCGAGCAGATAGCCGCCGGGGCCATCGGGCTGAAGATCCACGAAGACTGGGGCGCAACGCCTGCGGCCATCAACTGCTCGCTGGAGGTGGCGGAAGAGATGGATATCCAGGTGGCGCTGCACAGCGACACGCTGAACGAATCCGGTTTCGTCGAAGACACGCTGGCAGCCATCGGCGGGCGCACCATCCATACCTTCCACACGGAAGGGGCCGGTGGCGGCCACGCGCCGGATATTATTACCGCCTGTGCGCACCCGAATATTCTGCCCTCCTCCACCAACCCGACCCTGCCCTATACGGTCAATACCATCGATGAACATCTCGACATGCTGATGGTCTGCCACCACCTCGACCCGGATATCGCCGAGGATGTGGCTTTTGCCGAATCGCGTATTCGCCGGGAAACCATCGCTGCGGAAGATGTGCTGCACGATATCGGCGCATTCTCGCTGACCTCCTCTGATTCCCAGGCGATGGGCCGCGTGGGCGAAGTGATTCTCCGCACCTGGCAGGTGGCGCACCGCATGAAGGTGCAGCGCGGCGCACTGCCGGAAGAGACTGGCGATAACGACAATTTTCGCGTGAAGCGCTACATCGCCAAATACACCATTAACCCGGCGCTGACGCACGGTATCGCCCATGAAGTGGGCTCCATCGAAGCGGGCAAGCTGGCGGATTTAGTGGTCTGGTCCCCGGCGTTCTTTGGCGTGAAACCCGCCACCATCGTCAAGGGTGGGATGATCGCCTGCGCTCCGATGGGCGATATCAACGCCTCTATCCCCACGCCGCAACCGGTCCATTATCGTCCGATGTTTGGCGCACTGGGTGCCGCGCGTCACGCCACCCGGCTGACGTTTGTCTCGCAGGCTGCGGACGCGCAGGGGATAGCGCAACAGCTCAACCTGCAGAGCGCCACGGCGGTGGTCAAAGGCTGCCGCACGGTGAAAAAGGCCGACATGATCCACAACGGCCTGCAGCCAAATATCACCGTCGATTCGCAAACCTATGAAGTGCGCGTCGACGGCGAACTGATAACCAGCGAACCGGCTGACGTTCTGCCGATGGCGCAACGCTATTTCCTGTTTTGAGGAGTGATGATGATCTATTTAACCCAACGCCTGGACCATGCGCATCCGATTACCGCCAGCGTCACGCTGCCGATTGACGTGCGGGTGAAAAGCCGTGCCCGCGTGGCGCTGAATGACGGGCGCGAAGCCGGGCTCATGCTGCCGCGCGGTTTACTGTTGCGCGGCGGCGACCTGCTCTGTAACGAAGACGGCAGCGAAGTCATCGAAGTGATTGCCGCCCCGGAGTCCGTCTCCGTGGTGCGCTGCGACGATCCGTTCCTCCTCGCCCGCGCCTGCTATCACCTGGGCAACCGCCACGTGCCGCTGCAAATCATGCCCGGCGAGTTGCGCTATCACCACGATCACGTCCTCGACGACATGCTGCGCCAGTTTGGGCTGGCGGTCACCTTCGCCAGCCTGCCGTTTGAACCTGAAGCAGGGGCCTACACCAGCGAGGCCCACAGCCATAGCCACTCTCACGCTCATTCACATTAAGGATTAATCATGCGTAAGTATTTACCCCTGTTACTGCTGGCCTTTTCCCTGCCTGCACTGGCACATCCGGGACACGGTGCCGACAGCTTCCATGCTGGTTTTTTCCACCCGCTGACCGGACTTGATCATCTGCTGATGCTTGCCGGTGCGGGCGTGCTCTCCGCGCTGAGCGGCCGCAAGCTGCTGCTGCCTTTTGCCACTCTCGGGATGATGCTTGTCGGTGCCATTGCGGGCAGCCTGCTCGGCGGCTTTAGCGGCATGGAGATGCTGATTATCGCCTCGCTGGGCGTCTGCGGCGTGATGATGTTTAAAACTGAAAATCGTCTACTGCTGGCGGTGCCTGCCCTGGCGATGTTCCACGGCTGGGCGCACGGGGTGGAGATGTCCGGCCACAGCTTCTGGCTCTTCACCAGCGGCTTTATGCTGGCCAGCGCCACGGTGCTGTGCGCCAGCTTCGCCGCCGGGTTACTGCTGCGCCGCCACGACGGACTGCGTAAAACCTTTGGCGGTGGGCTTATCGTCTCTGCCCTGCTGGCGCTGATGAGCTGATGGAACTCGCCCGCCAGCGGCTGCGTCTGATGCAGCTCTCCAGTAGCAGCCTGCCGGTCGGGTCGTTTACCTGGTCGCAGGGGCTGGAGTGGGCCGTCGAGACAGGCTGGGTTACCGACGCAGAGGCGTTCAAAAACTGGCAAACCCTGCAGATGGAGCAGAGCTTTTTCTGCGTCGACCTGCCGCTTTTTGCCCGGCTCTACCGGGCCTGTGAAGAGGGCGATCTGGCGGCAGCAAAACGCTGGACGTCATACCTGCTCGCCTGTCGGGAAACCCGTGAACTGCGGGAAGAAGAACGCAATCGCGGCGCCGCCTTTACGCGGCTCATCAAAAGCTGGGAGCCGGACTGCCCGCCCCTCTGGCAGCCGCTGTTTATGCAAAGCCAGCTCAGCGGCATGGCGTGGCTTGGCGTGCGTTGGGGTATTAGCGCGCACGAGCTGGCCCTGAGTCTGGGCTACAGCTGGATTGAGAGCGCGGTAATGGCTGGCGTCAAGCTGGTACCGTTTGGGCAACAGGCCGCACAACAGCTGATTATTGAACTCAGCGACCATTTTGCCGCCGGGTTTGAACAGGCATTTTTACGTGACGATGAGGCACTGGGCGCGGCGACGCCGCTTTCCGCCATCGCCTCTGCCCGCCACGAAACACAATATTCACGGTTATTCCGTTCCTGAGGATGCAACATGGCTGATTACAAACATCCCCTGCGCGTTGGCGTGGGCGGCCCGGTCGGTTCGGGCAAAACCGCGCTGCTGGAAGCGCTCTGCAAGGCGATGCGCGACACGTATCATCTGGCGGTAGTGACGAACGATATCTACACCAAAGAGGATCAACGCATTCTGACCGAAGCGGGCGCGCTTGAGCCGGAGCGCATTGTGGGCGTAGAGACGGGCGGCTGTCCGCACACCGCCATTCGCGAAGATGCCTCGATGAACCTGGCCGCGGTGGAAGCGCTCAGCGAGAAGTTCGGCAATCTGGATCTGATCTTCGTCGAAAGCGGCGGCGATAACCTGAGCGCGACCTTCAGCCCGGAGCTGGCGGATCTGACGATCTACGTGATCGACGTCGCCGAAGGGGAGAAGATCCCGCGCAAGGGCGGGCCAGGGATCACCAAATCCGATTTTCTGGTGATCAACAAAACCGATCTCGCGCCGTACGTGGGTGCCTCGCTGGAGGTGATGGCGCGCGACACCAACCGCATGCGTGGCGAGCGTCCGTGGACCTTTACCAACCTGAAAGCGGGTGACGGTCTGGCAACGATTATTGCGTTTCTGGAAGAGAAAGGGATGCTGCGGATCTGAAAAAAGGCCTGGCGCAATGCCAGGCCGTGAGGGTTATTTACAGCTGTTACTGGAAGAACCCTGCTCGCGCCACGCGCCCCACTGGCCGCCGGTTCCCGGGGTTTCCTGACCCGGGTTGACATACCACTGGTTGAACCAAATTTTACCGTTGTAAGAGACTTTGGTGCATTTGGTCGGGTAAGCGATTTTGGCGTTATAGGCCGGTGCGGCAGGTTTTACCGGCGTATCGTCTTTTTCCGGGGTGTCGTCTTTCTCGGGTACCGCCGGCTTAGTGACCTTAATGGTCATGCTGTCCGTCGCGGTCCGGCCATCCGCGCCGGTTGTGGTCAGCGTGAAGACCGCTTCTCCTTCGCTGTTGGCAGGAATAACGGCATAGGCATGCGCGCTATCCACGCTCTTCACCAGCGTGCCGTTCAGGTTCGCCTCCAGCGAGAAAGTTTCCGCCCCTTTTGTCACGCTCCAGTTATAGGATTTGGCATTCAGGCTCTTGCTGCCATCCAGCGGGTAGGTGCTCACGCCCGTGGTCGGGGAGACCATGGTGTAATCCGCGCCTGCCGCAGCGGTTGGGGCCGGAGCGACAGGGGTGTTACCGTCTTTCAGCGCCATAATACGGGCTACCGCGCGCTCCATGTCAGGCTGTGTCCCCACTTTTGCCGAATCCCCGTTCGCCAGCGGCGTACCGGTCTCCGCCAGAATCTGACGCATCTGACGCGGTGTCACGGTAATACCGTTGGCTTTGGCGATGCCTGACAGGCTTGCTACCACACCCGCAATAATCGGGTTCGCGGAAGAGGTTCCGGCAAAAGTCGCGGTATAGGAATCGTTAACGCCAGCGTTTTTATACAGATCGCCATAACCGGTGGTCACCACATCCCAGCAGCCCCAGGCAGAACTGGTAATGCGCGAGCCATAGGAGCTGAACGACGCTTTTTTACCGTCTTTCGCACAAAACGCACCCGCCAGAATAGCCCCGGAGTCCCGGACATTCACGTCATACTCCCCCCGGAACCCTGGGCTGTCCATATTGATATTCCCGTTACCTGCTGCCTCAATAACGTGAACACCTTTGTCGGTCAGCGCCTTAATAATATCGTAATAGGCGGTCTGGGATTCCATTGCGACCCAGCAATCCTTCTGACAACCCGATGGATAACCCCCCGCAACTTGTATCCCGATCTGCACCACATCACCCGCTTTTAGCTGGGGGATTAAATTATAGAGGTTATTACTCGCGGAGGCCGCATACCCCATCCGGCTTTTCCAGGCTAAACCGCGAATACCGGTGCCCATATCTTTCGCCGCCATAATCCCCACTGAAGCGGTGTCGTGATCATTGTTTGCAACATACGTCGTCTTGCCAGAGCTGAGGCTCATCGGCGGTAAGTTGGCATGGCTGGTATTCCAGGCATCAATCTCCGCCGAAATAATCGTTACCCCTTCACCCGCACTGCCTGCATAGCGATCAACACTGTCGCGGTTGACGCCCCCCATATAATAACCGGTGCGCTTAACGTCCGGCGCTTTGAGATAATCCTGCTTATTGCGGAAATCCGGAATGGCAGCAGACGTTAAATTATCATTCAGTGAGGACTTTAACTGTGGCGTAAGGGCCGTGTCATCCAGCGATACCGGCTCGGCTTCCGGGTACACAAACTCTACGTTCTGATTTTGTTCAAGCTCGGTGATAATATGGTTAATATATGTTTTATCCTGACTTTTATCTTTCGGTAACTCGATGCGCAGATAACGGTCAAAACCATAGCGTTTATTAAGCTCCGTCAATTCAGAGGACTGAGTAGAACTACGCAAGTTAGTCGGACGGAACATATTTGTGGTTGTCAGGGAAGAATCGCTCAAGGTAATTTTATTGTTTGTGGCTTTTAACAGACCTGTGGTCGGTTTTAGCTTGAGCACAATTGCGGTGTAGGTGGCATTATCCTGTGCAAATTCATTTTGCACCAGAGTTTCAGCCGCAGCAGAGAATGAAATTGCTGCACAAATAAAAAGAGATAAAGCGCTTTTTTTCATGATAATCACGGTTCCTGTGTGAATTGAAATTTTTCCTTTTTCAGTATCACTGACACACGGACCGCGAAGAATAAGAGTGGCCTACTCTGATGAACAGAGTTTTCTCTAAATAATTAAGAAAACTCCATACTGCGTTAATTTATATTTCGCAATGCAACGATACACTTAGATACAAAAAACGTAAAGCTTAATCATTATGAAATAATCAAGAGCCGTCGGCGTTAAAAATATTCTCGTTGCTGCTGCGACTTTACCGCAAAATGAATTTTAATAACATTATATCTTGCGAGGTGCTCCAACCGCCGTTGACCCCGCCATTTCATGAAAGGGTTAATACGACGCATCATTATGGACATTAAAATCGTTATCGCTGAAGAATCCTCGTTAATTCGACGCGGCTTATCCTCCATGATGCAGTCCCTCTCGTTACCCGCCGTTGGCATGGATCAGAGGTGCGTTCTGATCGGTGAGGCAGCGGCCTCCGCTGAACTTCAGTCGCTTCTTGGTCAGCATAATCCGGATATCGCTATACTTGGCTATTCGCTGACAACCAGCCTCAGCCGCCCTCCGCTCGGGGGAATGGACGGGCTGAAGCTCTTGAGATGGCTTAAACAGACCTATCCTGCGCTTAATATTATCCTGCTCTCGCCCTATGCAAACGCCACGCTTATCCGTCAGGCGCTAAAGGAAGGAGTCAGAGCGTACTTATCACGTGATATCAACGAGAAAACCTTAAGCCAGGCGATTACCACGGTCCTGAAAGGCGAGATTTATATCGAAAACCAGCTGGTGAATATGCTTTTCCGTCATGAAAAGACGGACGTGGAGAAACTCTCTCCGCGGGAAATTGACGTGCTGCGCCTGATATGTAAGGGGTTAAATTTGAAGGAGATTGCACAGTTTATGCATTTAAGCATCAAAACGGTCAGCGCACATAAGGTCCGGGCGATGGAAAAGCTGGACGTACAAAACGATTGCCAGCTTTACTCTTTGATCATCAAGAACCAGATGTTTGAGATCGGAATGTAAACGTCTCCCGCCGCTAAGACGGGAGCGTCGGTCAAGCTTCCGGCAGCTCCGCCAGCGGCCAGCGTGGACGTACGGAGACGCTCAGATCCGCCGTTGCGCCAGCGTTCAGGCGCACCATCCCGGCGTAGGCGATCATCGCCCCGTTATCGGTACAGAATTCCGGGCGCGCATAAAACACTTCCCCGCGACGCTTTTGCATCATCTCCGCCAGCTTCGCACGCAGCGTACGGTTAGCGCTGACGCCACCCGCCATCACCAGGCGCTTAAAGCCGGTCTGATCCAGCGCGCGTTTACACTTGATCATCAGCGTATCGACCACCGCATCTTCAAATGCGCGAGCGATGTCCGCACGGGTCTGCTCGCTGTCATCGTTATTGCGGATGGTATTGGCGGCGAAGGTTTTCAGGCCGGAGAAGCTGAAATCCAGCCCCGGACGGTCGGTCATTGGACGCGGGAAGACAAAACGCCCCTCCGTGCCCTGCGACGCCATTTTCGAGAGCATCGGGCCGCCCGGGTAATCCAGACCCAGCAGCTTAGCGGTTTTGTCGAAGGCTTCTCCGGCAGCGTCATCAATCGACTCGCCCAGCAGCTCATACTTGCCAATACCCGTCACGCTAATCAGCTGGGTATGGCCGCCAGAGACCAGCAGCGCCACAAACGGGAATTCGGGTGGATTCTCTTCCAGCATCGGTGCCAGAAGATGCCCTTCCATATGGTGAACCGGAATGGCCGGAACATCCCACGCGAAGGCCAGGGAACGGCCCACCGTCGCACCGACCAGCAGCGCGCCGACCAGACCCGGGCCTGCCGTGTAGGCGACGGCATCAATATCAGTTGAGTTCAAGCCGGCCTCTTTCAGCGCCGCCTGAATCAGGGGAACCGTTTTACGTACGTGGTCACGAGAGGCCAGTTCAGGCACGACGCCGCCGTAGTCAGCATGCAATTTCACCTGACTATACAGTTGGTTGGCAAGAAGCCCTTTTTCGTCGTCGTAAATGGCGATGCCGGTTTCATCGCAGGATGTTTCAATACCCAGTACACGCATGACTTGTTTTACCTCGTTTCAGTACCGCGCAGTGTAGAGCCTGGGCGGGTTGATGTAAAACTTTGTTCGCCCCAGGACATCCGCTCGTGTATACTCTTCCCCCTTATAAAAGTCCCTTTCAAAAACGCGTCGGTGCTTTACAAAGCAGCAGCATTTGCAGTAAAATTCCGCACCATTTTGAAATAAGCTGGCGTTGATGCCAGCGGCAAACCGAATTTATCAAAGGTGAGAGTTACATGCCGGTAATTAAAGTACGTGAAAACGAGCCGTTCGACGTAGCACTGCGTCGCTTCAAACGTTCATGCGAGAAAGCAGGTGTTCTGGCTGAAGTTCGTCGTCGTGAGTTCTATGAAAAACCAACGACTGAACGTAAGCGCGCTAAAGCTTCTGCAGTGAAACGTCACGCGAAGAAACTGGCTCGCGAAAACGCACGCCGTACTCGTCTGTACTAATCCATTGAGGGCGACAGTCCTCAATTGACAGACAGAGTAATAGTCGTAAGGCCGTGCTTCCGGAAGGAATGCGCGGCTTGTTTTCGTTTATGAGTTGCTAAAAACTTTTGGGGCATATGGCCGGACGAATCCCACGCGTTTTCATCAATGACCTGCTGGCAAGAACCGACATCGTCGATCTTATCGACGCGCGGGTAAAGCTGAAAAAGCAGGGCAAGAACTACCATGCGTGCTGTCCTTTCCATAACGAAAAAACCCCCTCCTTCACCGTCAACGGTGAAAAGCAGTTTTACCATTGCTTCGGCTGTGGCGCACACGGTAATGCCGTCGATTTTTTAATGAACTACGACAAGCTCGAGTTCGTTGAAACCGTCGAAGAGCTGGCGGCGATGCACAACCTTGAAGTGCCGTATGAAGCGGGCAGTGGACCAAGCCAGATAGAGCGCCATCAGCGTCAAACGCTGTATCAACTGATGGATGGCCTGAATTCGTTTTACCAACAGTCTCTTAAGCATTCTGCGGCTGAGCCTGCGCGTCAGTATCTGAACAAGCGCGGACTGAGCGACGATGTCATTGCGCGTTTCGCTATTGGTTACGCCCCGCCCGGCTGGGACAACGTGTTAAAGCGTTTTGGCGGCAATAGCGAAGATCGTAAATCGTTGATCGACGCAGGTATGCTGGTCACCAACGACCAGGGACGAAGCTACGACCGCTTCCGCGAACGGGTGATGTTCCCGATCCGCGACAAGCGTGGCCGGGTGATTGGTTTTGGTGGTCGCGTGCTGGGTGATGCCCTGCCCAAGTACCTCAACTCCCCGGAAACCGACATTTTCCATAAGGGCCGCCAGCTTTACGGCCTTTATGAGGCGCAGCAGGCAAATGCGGAACCTCCGCGCCTTCTCGTCGTCGAAGGGTATATGGATGTCGTTGCGCTGGCGCAGTATGACATCAATTACGCGGTGGCCTCGTTGGGCACGTCCACCACGGCCGATCATATTCAGCTGCTGTTTCGGGTGACCAACAACGTCATCTGCTGCTACGACGGTGACCGCGCAGGGCGCGATGCCGCCTGGCGTGCGCTGGAAACTGCGCTACCTTATATGACCGACGGGCGGCAGTTACGCTTTATGTTCCTGCCCGACGGTGAAGACCCGGATACGCTGGTGCGTAAAGAGGGCAAAGCGGCGTTTGAAGCGCGGATGGAGCAGGCTCAGCCGCTCTCCACGTTCTTGTTTAACAGCCTGATGCCGCAGGTTGATTTGAGTACCCCTGACGGGCGCGCGCAGCTCAGCACGCTGGCGCTGCCGTTAATCAGCCAGGTGCCCGGCGAAACGCTGCGCATCTATCTGCGTCAGGAGTTAGGCAACAAGCTCGGCATTCTGGATGACAGCCAGCTTGAACGTTTAATGCCAAAACAGGCTGAAAACGGCACGGTTCGCCCCGCGCCTCAGCTAAAACGCACAACCATGCGTATACTGATAGGGTTACTGGTCCAAAACCCCGAACTTGCACCGCAAGTGCCATCGCTGGCGGGTTTGAACCACGAAAAATTGCCCGGGCTTGGTTTATTTTCAGAACTGGTCAACACATGTTTGTCTCAGCCAGGTCTGACCACCGGACAACTTTTAGAACATTATCGCGGCACAAAAGAGGCCGCTACCCTTGAAAAATTGTCGATGTGGGACGATATAGCAGATAAGGACATTGCAGAAAAAACGTTCACCGACTCACTCAACCATATGTTTGATTCGATGCTCGAGCTGCGCCAGGAAGAGTTGATTGCTCGCGAGCGCACACACGGTTTGAGCAGCGAAGAACGCCGGGAGCTCTGGATGATAAACCAGGAACTGGCGAAGAAATAAGCAAAAAGACAAAAGTATTTAACGGCTTAAGTGCCGAATATCGATCGGGAAGCCCCCGGCAGCCGCACTGAGAGGCAGCGGCAAAAATATAAGTACGCCCTCGCTTTAAAGGTTGGCAAACCATCGCCGACACCAATCAAACGAATTAAGTGTGGATACCGTCTTATGGAGCAAAACCCGCAGTCACAGCTGAAACTTCTTGTCCAACGTGGTAAGGAGCAAGGCTATCTGACCTATGCCGAGGTCAATGACCATCTGCCGGAAGATATCGTCGATTCAGATCAAATCGAAGACATCATCCAAATGATCAATGACATGGGCATTCAGGTGATGGAAGAAGCACCGGATGCCGATGATCTGTTGCTGGCTGAAACCTCCAACAACACTGACGAAGATGCGGAAGAAGCTGCTGCACAGGTTCTGTCCAGCGTGGAATCTGAAATCGGGCGTACCACTGACCCGGTCCGCATGTACATGCGCGAAATGGGTACCGTTGAACTGTTGACCCGCGAAGGCGAAATTGACATCGCAAAACGCATCGAAGACGGGATCAACCAGGTTCAGTGCTCTGTTGCTGAGTACCCGGAAGCGATCACCTATCTGCTGGAGCAGTACGATCGTGTTGAAGCGGAAGAAGCGCGTCTGTCCGATCTGATCACCGGTTTTGTCGACCCGAACGCTGAAGAAGATATGGCGCCAACCGCCACTCACGTCGGTTCTGAACTGTCTCAGGAAGAGATGGATGACGACGAAGACGAAGATGAAGAAGAGAGCGACGACGACAGCGCCGATGATGACAACAGCATCGACCCGGAACTGGCGCGTGAGAAGTTCGCCGAGCTGCGTACCCAGTACGAAGTGACGCGTGACACCATCAAAGCCAAAGGTCGCAGTCACGCTGCTGCTCAGGAAGAGATCCTGAAACTGTCTGAAGTCTTCAAACAGTTCCGCCTGGTACCAAAACAGTTCGACTACCTGGTGAACAGCATGCGCGTGATGATGGATCGCGTACGTACCCAGGAACGCATCATCATGAAGCTGTGCGTTGAGCAGTGCAAAATGCCGAAGAAGAACTTCATCACCCTCTTCACCGGCAACGAAACCAGCGAAACCTGGTTCAACGCGGCTATCGCAATGAACAAGCCATGGTCTGAAAAACTGCACGACGTGAAAGAAGACGTGCATCGCGGTCTGCAGAAGCTGCAGCAGATTGAAGAAGAGACCGGCCTGACCATCGAGCAGGTCAAAGACATCAACCGTCGTATGTCCATCGGTGAAGCGAAAGCCCGCCGTGCGAAGAAAGAGATGGTTGAAGCAAACTTACGTCTGGTTATCTCTATCGCCAAGAAATACACCAACCGCGGTCTGCAGTTCCTGGATCTGATTCAGGAAGGCAACATCGGTCTGATGAAAGCGGTAGATAAGTTTGAATACCGTCGTGGTTACAAGTTCTCCACCTATGCGACCTGGTGGATCCGTCAGGCAATTACCCGCTCTATCGCGGATCAGGCGCGCACCATCCGTATTCCGGTGCATATGATTGAGACCATCAACAAGCTCAACCGTATTTCCCGCCAGATGCTGCAGGAGATGGGTCGCGAGCCGACGCCGGAAGAGCTGGCTGAACGCATGCTGATGCCGGAAGACAAGATCCGTAAAGTGCTGAAGATCGCCAAAGAGCCAATCTCTATGGAAACACCAATCGGTGATGATGAAGATTCGCATCTGGGTGATTTCATCGAGGATACCACCCTCGAGCTGCCGCTGGACTCTGCCACCACCGAGAGCCTGCGTGCTGCCACGCACGACGTTCTGGCTGGCCTGACCGCCCGTGAAGCGAAAGTACTGCGTATGCGTTTCGGTATTGATATGAACACCGACCACACGCTGGAAGAAGTGGGTAAACAGTTTGACGTTACCCGCGAACGTATCCGTCAGATCGAAGCGAAGGCGCTGCGTAAACTGCGCCATCCGAGCCGCTCTGAAGTGCTGCGTAGCTTCCTGGACGATTAATCCAGGTAAACAGCAAAAAGCTCCCAATCGGGAGCTTTTTTTTTGTTTATCCCCTCTCCCTGTGAGAGAGGGCCAGGACGAGGCATCAGGCCGCAGAGGCCCCTAAAGCCCCCGCACCACCAGCGCCTCGTCGAGCTCCCTGTAAGCTTCCACCAGTTTATCCAGCGTTGCCCTGTTAAGTCCGCTCGGGTTTGGCAGCACCCATACCTGCGTCACACCGATGGTGATGGCCTGTTTACCCCATTTCACCCCGCGCTGGCTGAACGCCTGCTCATAGGCCTGTTTCCCCAGAATCGCCAGCGCGGCAGGCTGGTAGTCTTCGATCTTCTTAATCAGTTCCCGCCCGCCAGTGCGCAGCTCATGCAGGTTGACTTCGCTCGCCTGCACGGTTGGTCTCTCCACCAGCATGGTGATCCCGCAGCGCGTATCCAGCAGATGCTGCTCCTCTTCAGGCTTGAGTAACCGGTCGGTAAACCCGGCCTGGTAGATCACTTTCCAGAAGCGGTTCCCCGGATGAGCAAAGTGAAAACCGGTATGCGCCGAGGATTTACCGGGGTTGATCCCGCAGAACACCACCCGTAGCCCCGGGGCCAGAATATCGTTGATCATATTTACTCCCGATTGATACATCATCATGGAAGTATAAAGGATTGATTATGCGTTGTTTATAAAAACAGCAGGCGGGTGTGAATGGCTGGATTGCTGCGGGGAGTTACATTATAATCCACCGCCACGGCCCCTTAGCTCAGTGGTTAGAGCAGGCGACTCATAATCGCTTGGTCGCTGGTTCAAGTCCAGCAGGGGCCACCAAATTTTAGCAATAGAATCAGCTAATTAAGCCACTCACATGAGTGGCTTTTTTGTTGGCTCAATTTGCAGTGGCGATGAAATGGCGGTTGATGTCTGGAACCATGACCCCTGTGATGTAAAAAAAAACCCGCTTCAAGCGGGTTTTTTTACATCCATAACTGACGCTGACCTGTAGGCAGCGGATGCGGAGGCGCTGGATTTACGCATTCAGGTGTAACAATAAATCTCTCCACGGATTCCATTGTCACAAAGGTACAACTGCAATTTATGTTTGTGCATTGATGATACCGTTCTTTGGTGTTTTCACTCAGATATCGACTTGTGCGAGCATGAGCCGCATGTTTGCACTTCGGACAATGGAACATTCAACACCCTCAATTCACCGTTAGTGAATAAATGATACCCAATAATTCACCAATTTGGAAGCTTACCCCTCTACCATCTCCTCCGTTGTGTATTCCAAATCCGAAACCTTAACCTCAAGCTCTAAGCCCGTCGTGTAGCCGCTCCCGTTAAGGTTATGCACCACCCGGCTGATTATCCATGCCTGTTCGTCTATGACGCGCTTAAAGCCTTTTACTGCCACTGGCATTTCAGGAAATAAATCAGCCCGGCCAATGGCCAGCGAGATTGAAAACTCCGCGACGCCGCGCTGCAGCTTGTCCCACTTTGCCTGAGCTGCGCGCATGGCCTGAGCCTTAGTCGCGTAGATGGTCGTCAGCTCCAGCACGTTGTCAGACTCGCCGACCATGTACTCACCCTCACGCGCTTCCTGCTCTTTTTTGGCTTTAGTCTTTGCCGGGGCTTTGGTCGCTTTCGGGTGCTGCAGCGCTCGCAGGTGCTGCTCTTTGGGCTTGCGCTTAAGTTTCACCTTCTGCTTCTGTGGCTTCGGGTCTTTGGTGTGAAGCCATTTCGCCGTAACGCCCGTGTAGGCTTCGCGGTCAGCGATGGCAAACTGATGATGATCGCCATCGCCGCGCTCAAGAGTCATCTGTGGAATGGATTTCCCACTGGCCGTCTTACCGCTCCCGGCTTTCAGGAATAGCAGTTTCCCCGCTTTCACCGATACTGACGCACCGTTGCGGTCAGCCAGGCGGGACAGAAACACCGCGTCGGATTCCTGAGTCTGGTCAATGTGGGGAACGGGGATCGCTTTCAGCGTGTCGGCCACGCTGGCCTCCAGCTTATTGCGTGCCGCGATGGTCTCAACAATGACGCCGAGCGTTGTGTCGTGCCATGACTGTTCCCTTCGGGAGTTCAGCGACCCGCGAAAATCAGCGCTGCGCCCCCGGATGGTCAGCGTATCAGGCGCACCCCGGTGCTCGATTTCATCGACCGTAAAAGTGCCTTTTTTTATCAGGCCGCTACCCTGCCAGCCCAGCCACAGCGTTAACGTTGCGCCGCGCGGGGGCAGTGCAATTTGCCCGTCGGTATCATCGAGCTCAATATCGAGCTGGTCGGCCTCGAATCCGCGATTGTCCGTCATGGTCAGGCTGATTAATCGGTCGCTAAAATCCTGCGTAATATCTTCGTTATCCTGCTTGAGCATAAACGCAGGGGCTATCTTTGCCCCGGCCTGAATATTCATCCCCGTAATCATCCGGCTAGCCCTCCCAGCCAGTTACCAGCAGACGTCACCAGATTGTCAGCCTGCGTTTTCAGGTCGCCATAAATCGCCGCGAGCGACTCATCGACCCGTTTCAGCGAGAGACTAAACTCGATTTTTCTGGCCGCGCCGTCGTTGAATAATTCGGTGTGTGTATGGGTCACTTTATCGATGACATACATGCCGTGGATCATGCCCGTACCGTCAATGAGCGGCCACGCTCTGCCCTCATCGGCCATAAGCTCAATGGCTGTCAGTGACAGACGTCCGCCGGTGATTTCGGGGTACAGCACGCCCGAAAGCGTGCGTGATGTTTCGCCCTCCCCTAGATACTGATAAGCCGGTGGTTTTCCGATGCGGTCATTTGACGCCCAGCGGTAGTCCTTCGAATACTGCATCGACTGATGCGGCAGAGTGCGGCGTTCAAATACAAATAAACCTAACACCATTAACATGCTTTATCCCCCTCAGTCATGACGCATACTTGAGCGCTGACGCGCACGGTTTTCCCGGTCGAGTTTATCGACAGCCTCGCGGAGCTGGCGGTCGAGGTCGCTACCCGGCGCGATACCACCATTCAGGTGAATGTTATATTCAGGCTTGCTCTGGTCGACGTAAGTCTTCCCGGCGGGAGCTGGAACTGGCTGATACCAATGAAAACCACCGTAAGCCGCGTTTGGTCTGATGTATGGCTCGTTTTGCGAGCCCGTTGCGGCGCTGGCTTTTGCTGCCTTCTGGTCAAGGTCGCTCGACTCTTTATTGATAACCCCGAGCTTTTCCAGTAACCAGTCAACGCCGCTGCGCAATTTATTGAAACTTTTGAGCGGTAACATCAGCGCGTCGGCCAGCACTTTACCGAACATCACACCCGCATTTTTACAACTGTCGAGAGTATCCTGCGTGGCCTTAACCGGCGCGATCAGGTCTTTAAACCACTGCCAGACCCCGCGCAATTTATCCATGAAAGAATCGAATACCGGTGCGAGCGGTGCGAAAATTTCCGCCACCGGCGCAAAGGCCGCTTTAAGTCCCTCCACCACGCCCGAAAAGAATGCGCTTATTGGCTCCCAGTATTTGCGTATCAGGAGCGCCCCGGCCACCACCGCACCGGCGACCGCTATCACCGGCAGACTGATTGCCCCGAGTGCTGTCGCTATCGCGCCGCCTGTAACTGTAAAAACTGTTCCCAGCACACCCGCTGCGGCGATAATCGCGTTGATACCCATCACCACTGGCCACGCCACCAGACCAATTCCGCCGATAATGCCAATCAATGCCAGTGCGCCACCGGCAATAACACCGATAGTGGTCGCGAGTGATTTATTGCGTGTGATCCAGCCATCGAGTTTTAAAACATATCGTGTGGCCGTCTGCGTGAGTTTGCGCAGTGCGCCCTCCTGCTGGTCAAACAGGTCTGTACCCACAGCCTCATAAGCGGACTGAAACTCTTTAAAGTCGCCGCCGAGGTTGTCCTGCATGATTTTGACCAGCTCCTCGGTTTTCCCATCCGAGGCTTTAAACGCCTCGGTGAGTTTGTCGAGCTTGCCGGTCGACGCTGCGGTCATCAGCACCGCTGCAGCCGAACTAGCCTCTTCACCGAAGATGGTTTTCATGTACTCGCCGCGCTGGCTGGTACCGAGATTGTTTTTCTCAAAACTGCGCTGCATTTCCTTCAGGATGGAAAATATCGGGCGCGTGTTTCCTTTATCGTCAGAGGTTTTGACACCGAGCTCTTTGATTGCTTCATACGCTTTACCGGTCGGTGCCTGCAGGCGGCTCAGGATTGCACGGCTACCCGTTCCCGCCATCGAGCCGGTAATTTTGGCATCGTGCAATGCGCCGACCATTGCGGCGGTCTGCTCGATACTGACACCGGCATTTTTCGCCACTGGCGCGGCATAGGTCAGCGCATCACTCAGCCCGTCAAAGTCGGCAGCGGTTTTGTTCATCGTCATCGAGAGAACATCACCGATGTGTGCGATCTGGTCGTTGGAAAGCTGAAACGCTGATTTCATCCCCGTCAGCAGGGCGGCGTTTTCCTCCATTGAGCGCTGATTCGAAAGCGCCATATTCAATGTGACCGGCGTCGCCGCCTGAATCGCCTCGGCACCCCCGCCGCTTTTCGCAATGATAATTTGCGCGCTCGCCGCATCGTCTGCAGACGCGGCTGTATTGTCACCGAGCTGGCGCGCCTGTTTGCGCAGCGCCTCCATTTCGGGTGACTGTTTCTCAACACCGAGCACCGCCTGCAGCTCAGAGTTTTTTTGTGCAAACGAATAGCCAGGCATAAGGAGTTTCACCCCGGCCATCGTTCCTGCAGTAGCGATACCTACACCGGCAGCCCCTGCTGCGGCCATATTTCCCGCAAGCTCCTTGCCTGATTTATATCGCTCTTTCACCTGGCTTAATTTCGCCTGCTGCGCACTGACACGCGCCAGCGCCTCACGCTGCCGGTTAAGCTGTGCGGTTGTCTCGCTGATACTGGTTTTCAGGCGTCGCTCGTCTGCCGACAGCGTACGGGTGTTTATCCCGGCCTGCGCCAGCTCGGTGCGCTGGCGCTGTACCGACTGCCTGAGCCCGTTATATTTGAGCTGCAGGTCAGCGGCGGATTTCTTTGCCGCCTCCCTCGCGCGCGCCCGCGCTTTTGTCGGGGTTTTTGTTTTTTTAAACTGGAAGGCCAGTGCT